>DASYTA010000646.1:0-4806 GCA_036002745.1 Cyclobacteriaceae bacterium
ATAAAATCCCGGTTAAGATTTTAGTATTGAATAACAATTTCCTTGGCATGGTTCGGCAATGGCAAGAACTGTTTCATGGCAAGCGTTATTCATTTACCGAAATGGATAATCCCGACTTCGTAAAAATAGCTGAGGCTTACCGTATTAAAGCCAATAAGGTGACCAAGCGCGAAGATCTGGCATCGGCTATTAAAGAAATGCTCAACTCCGATGGTCCTTATTTTCTCGAAGCGGTAGTTGGCAAAGAGGACAATGTGTTCCCCATGGTTCCTGCAGGAGCATCGGTTAGTGATATTTTATTGGAAGCACCTCAAAAATGATAAAGGACATGAAACAAGACTTCACGATAGAGCTTTCGTCTGACAATAATTTTTCAGTGCTTAATCGTATTGTAAATATTCTCAATCGCAGACGTGTGCGAATCAAAAAGCTAATGGGCTTTGAAGATGAAAACGACTTTAGAAGAGGCGGAATAATTTTGCTTGTGCATACAACAGCTGATTTAGCTGAAAAATGTAAACTTCAATTAGAAAAACTTATTGAAGTGGATGTGGTGACCGTACACGATGGAAGTACTGCATATATTGAATTAAGTGAACGCATTGTAGACGTTGACTAATAAATATGGAAGACGCAATCAAACAGCAATATCCCAAAGCTTACGTAGAGATCGATAAGTCAACTAAGGAGTCAGGTTTTACCATGGCTTCGGATGTTTTGACGTGTTCATTGCTTAGAACTCTCGCGAGCTCCAAACCTTCAGGAAAATTTTTAGAGCTCGGCACCGGTACAGGTCTTTCTACTTCTTGGATCTTAGATGGAATGGATCAATCTTCTTCGCTTGTATCAGTTGACAACGATGAAAAATTTCTTTCTATCGCAGAAAAATATTTAGCAGAAGACGAACGACTTGACCTTGTTTGCTCTGATGGCGGAGAATGGATCGCTCAAAACAAGAATAAGAAATTCGATTACATCTTTGCTGACACATGGCATGGTAAATATCTAATGCTTAATGAAGCCCTTGCTATGCTCAATGAAGGTGGTCTTTACATTATTGACGATATGCTTCCTCAACCCAACTGGCCTGAAGGTCATGCAGAGAAAGTAGCGCAATTAATAAAAGATATTGAACAGCGTAAAGATTTGAAACTAACCAAGCAAAGCTGGGCGAGTGGAATCATAATCGCAGTAAAGCAACACAACAATTAAATACTTGTAAACTAAAACGAACAACTAATAACGAATAACTAAATAATTATGGCAAAGATCAATTTCGGGGGAACCATTGAAGAAGTAGTAACCCGTGAAGAATTCCCAATGGAGAAAGCATTGGATGTATTAAAGAGCGAAACTATCGCCATCATCGGCTACGGTGTTCAAGGTCCTGCACAAGCATTGAACTTGCGCGACAATGGATTCAATGTAATCATTGGCCAACGTAAAGGCGGAAAGACCTGGGATAAAGCCGTTCAACACGGATGGGTTCCTGGCGAAACTTTGTTCGACATCGAAGAAGCTGCTAAACGCGGAACCATAATTCAATATTTGTTATCTGATGCTGGTCAGATTGCAACTTGGCCTACGTTGAAACCTTATCTTACGAAAGGAAAAACACTTTATTTTTCACACGGATTTGGAATCACATTCAAAGAGCAAACTGGAATTGTTCCTCCTGCAGATGTGGATGTAATTCTTGCCGCTCCGAAAGGATCAGGAACATCGGTGCGCAGATTATTTTTACAAGGAAAGGGCATCAATGCGAGTTTCGCAGTGTTCCAGGATGCAACCGGAAAAGCAAAGACAAAAGCAATCGCGCTGGGAATTGGCGTGGGAGCTGGTTATTTATTCGAAACAGATTTCAAAAAAGAAGTTTATTCTGATTTGACTGGCGAGCGTGGCACATTGATGGGTGCTATCGCTGGAATCTTCGAGGCACAATACGAAGTACTTCGCTCGAAAGGCCACTCTCCTTCTGAAGCGTTTAACGAGACCGTAGAAGAGTTAACACAAAGCTTGATGCCGTTGGTTGCAGAAAACGGAATGGATTGGATGTATGCGAATTGTTCAACAACTGCACAACGCGGTGCCTTGGATTGGAAGAAAAAATTCAAAGCAGCAACGTTACCTGTTTTCAAAGAACTTTATGAAAGCGTAGCTACTGGCGCTGAAGCAAAACGTACTATCGATACTTGCAGCAAACCTGACTATCGCGAGAAACTCGCTGAAGAATTAAGAGAAGTTCGTGAAAGCGAACTATGGCAAGCAGGCGCTGCAGTGCGTGCATTGCGTCCTGAGAAAGAAAAAGTTGAAGCAAGCATGATTAACTAACCCTAATTAGTGAATCATCTTAGCCCGGGTCATTTTGGCCCGGGTTTTTTATTGACTGATGAATCTTGCTTAACAGCCAAAACTCTCCTTGTATCTTTTGACAAGTAAAAGATCTGAGTGTAGGTTTTGGATGTCGTGTCCGGGGCTTCCTTTTTTATTTTATATCGGCAGAGAATTCGATGGCAGAGAATTTCATCCGGCTCGGTTCTGTATTTATTAAGCAAATATTTTTCAGCTCTTAGTTCTACTAATTGACTAGCCGTAAAATCCCTGAGCTCCTCGAGGCTACTAACATACTCGGTTAGGTTATACTTCTTGAATGAATCAATTTTGGCTTTGGTTTTTTCAAGCAAGTTGGAGTTATAAATTTCATCCTTCTCATAGTTTGCAATCACAGTGTCTGTACTTATAATGTTCTTATTACCTTGACTGTATTCTTTTATAAGAATTTCAAGGGAGTCTTTTCCCTTGATCGTCCCTGTCTCTTCGAGGGTTAGCATTTCATAACGGTTATCCGAATTAATTCTCCAGATATACCTCACATAGTTTGAGATTGTTTCCTTTTTGCGATCTGAATTACACGATATCAGAATTAGAAAAAGTAAAGATGGAATTGCACTTTTCATATCACTAAACTTAAATAGTTTAGTCAGAAAATCAAAAGATTACCATCATCCTCAAAATTCAATCCGGTAGTTTAATACTGGTATTAACCCAAGTTGTTGATTGTAATAAAGATAAGGTACACCATTCCGGAAACTTATATCCTGTCCATACCCGGCATTCATACGATTGGTGGCATTACGCAAATCGAAGGACCAGATGTGCGACACCTTTCTCTTATTTCTTCGAAATCCAAAATGCAAATCCAATCGAAAATAATCTGGCAATTGCTCTTCATAACTACGAGCATAATCATACACTAAGTAATTAGTCGCCTGAGTTGCTTTAACATCTATCGGAATATACCTGATATTGCCAGCCCAAGTAACTCTAGCATTTAATTCAACAATATTGTTTTTCCCGATCCCTACATGATACTCCTTACCTGCGGCCGCTGTAAAAATATGTTGCCCATTGAACTGGGTATTTCTCTCGATGTGATCAGATCCCTGGTAACTGGATTGATAAAGTGAAGTGGTCAATAAAAAATAATAGTTCTTAGAAAAGAATTTCTCAAAAGTAAATTCTATTCCGTAGTTTTTTCCATTCCCAGTGTTTGCCAAAGGAAATGGAGTGCTTTCTTGCAGGCTTGCACCAACATAGTCGGTAACCAAGTTAAGCGCTGAGTATGATGTATATTTTACTGGAGCGTTATCGGTATAGCACACCGGGATACCGTACAAATATTGATAGTACGCCTCCGCCCTTACATGAAAGGATTCACCGATTATTTTATCATAACTAACCACATAGTGAATCGCTTTGGAGAAATCAAGATTGCGATTTGAGCCCGATGGAGTCCCGTCAATGTCTTGGGTTTTATCAAAATATAAATTGAGTGGTTGTATTCGACTATGTAAACCGCTGGCAAAAGCGATATTAGCGGAAGAAGAAATTTCATAGTTCAAGCCAAGCCTTGGTTCTATCGAATAATGCTCGTTTAGTAAAAAAAAAATACCATGAAGCCCCGTGTTCAGTGTGATTCTATTGCCCACCGATTTTTTCCATTGACCATAAGCCTGAGCATATCCCGTCGCGCCATTTGCGTCCAAAGGGAATTCTTGCAACTTATTGTTACTATAGTCTATAAATGCACGTGAAAGTTTGTAGTTCTGATAACTGAACACAAGGCCTGAGCGAAGGGCACTTCGTGCTGAAAATTTTTTATTGAACTGAGCATAAACTCTTAGTGACTGACTTTCATTATGCCTCGAATCTGATACCTCTGTAGTTTGTTGACTTACTACAACACTCTTGGTGTATCCATCCGTACTAACAGAACCTGACAAGGCTAAATGTAAAGAGGTTCTGTTATTGAAATTTCTTCGGTGTGTTAACCCTCCAATTACATTCGCACTTTCTATGTGAATTTTAGTATTTCCTAAATCGTTCTGGTCATTGATCACCCCATTTCCAGCGATGCCCCATACATTGGTAGTACTCGTTTCTTTAGGGAACGTTAAATTAAATGATATATCCTGATACTGGGGAACCTGACCGTTAGAAATCGATGTAAAATTTTGAAGAAGCCCGAGCGTTGAATACCTGTAATTGACCAAGTAGGATGATTTCTTTCCCTTTTTAAATGGGCCTTCTGCAGCAAGGTCTAATCCAATAAAGCCTGCCTGAAATGCCATCTCACTTTTTTGATTATTTCCTTTACGCAGTTTTATGTCCATTACTCCCGAAAGCGCATTTCCATATTCAGCTGCGAACGCGCCGGAAAAGAAATCGGAGTTGTCAAGCATATTTAAACTTAACATGCTGATGGCACCACCGGAACTGCCAAAGGCCGAGAAGTGACTTGGACTC
>DASYTA010000647.1:0-3447 GCA_036002745.1 Cyclobacteriaceae bacterium
TGTTGAAAAAGTTTCGCATGTTATCAATTTTGATGTACCCTCACATTATGAAGATTACGTTCATCGGATTGGTCGAACGGGACGAGCATTTCAAGAAGGCAAGGCGATTACATTTGCTACAAAGGCCGAGCTTTATCACATTGGCAGAATCGAAAAATTGATTCGAGAAAAGATCCCTGTAAAAAAGCTTCCTGAAAGAATTAAAATTGAAGAAACCTCCACCGAAGAAGCTCAAGTCATAGCGCGTGAAGTCGACCGCCAGAAAAAACGTGAAGACCCGGAATATGGTGGCGCGTTTCACGAGAGAAAAAAAAAGTAGAATCAGTTCACATACAGCACTAATCCTTTCAAATATTCTCCTTCCGGGTGATAAAGTGAAACCGGGTGATCTCCTGGTTGACCAAGGTGTTGTAATACTTTGATATTTCGTCCCGCCTGCAAACCTGCTGAAACAACCGTATCATAAAACAATTGTTTGTCAACCACTTGAGAACAAGAGAAAGTGAAAATAATCCCATTAGGTTTGACTGCACGCATCGCTTCTGCATTCAGTCTCTGATAACCTTTCATGGCTTGATGTCTTGAATCCTTATGTTTGGCAAACGCTGGAGGATCAAGAATGATCAAATCGTATTTGTCTTTTTTATCTTTCAAAAAATCAAAAGTATCAATTGCAAAACATTCGTGTTGTTGCGAATCAAAGCCATTGAGTTCTATATTTTTTCGGGTGAGGTCGATTGCTTTTTCGGAAGCATCAACTGAATGAACTAAGGTTGCACCTGCATTAAGCGCATAAACTGAAAATCCTCCTGTATAGCAAAATGTGTTTAATACCGAAGCACCCTTTGCCATTTCGCCCAGTAATTTTCTGTTCTCCCGTTGATCCAAAAAGAAACCTGTCTTCTGCCCTTCCTCCCAATCGACATAAAATTTATTGTTGTGTTCGGTGATTACATGTGGTACAACGCCCATCCCAAGCAAATATTCATTTTCAGTTTTCAGCTGAAGTGTGCTTTGATTTTTATAATAAATCGAGTGAACCAATGATTCTTTAATGGCGCCCGCTATCAATTGACGATCGAGATACATACCTATCGTGTGGGCTTGCATCACGGCAACACCATTATATAAATCAATGATTAAACCGGGTAGTCCATCGCCCTCACCATGAATTAAACGACAGCAATTAGTGCGGTCACTAATAATTTTGGTAAAGACTCGCTGATTGAAGGCTGTTAAAATTTTATCGGCATATAATTTTTTATCAGGAATCTCGGTTGAGAATGAAAGCAAACGAACTGTGATCGTTCCCTTTTGATAATGGCCAAATCCTAACGTTTGCTTCTTCGAATCTTTTACTTCCACCCAGTCGCCATCAACGGGTTCGCCTTGCACACGCTCAATTGCGCCCGAAAAAACCCATGGATGAAAACGCTTTACAGAAGCTTCGCGCCCCTGCTTCAAAAAAATTGTACTCGTAATTTTTCTCATTTAATTTTTTTGAAAGCATAGCTAATAGATTTGCTTCCACCAGAAATGGTAGCTTCTAATTGCTGTTCGTTGATCTTTTTATAAATAATTTTTTTAGGAAAATCGTGAGAAGGATTTTCCGCAGTGAAACTATTTTTGTCAAATGAAGTGATTTTAAATTCGATCGGTCCTTGCGGGCCTGCTACATCAGGCACGTAATAAAAATCATTTCCTTTTTTAATCAGTTTAATTTCCTCATTAACATTTTTATTTCCAGACTGATGATCAATTTGGTATGCCGTCGCTGAAAGAAAACCGCCTTCGTCTTTCCAAACCTCAAAAGAATATTTAGCGTCTTGCCAAGTACCAATCAACCAGTTGAATTCTTTCTGCTGGCCAAATAATGCTGACGACACAGTCAGTAAACAAATCGATAATATTAATTTCATAGGCTTGAGGATTTGTAAAAGGCCAAAGTTAGTTATTCTTATTTAGCCTATTAGAGCTTGTTTTTGACCTCCTAACCCAAAATTGGTTAAGAAAAATTGTCAGTACTATTGACAAGTAAACCCATTTGGCATATTTTTCGTTATCATTGAACCACTTAAAATCTATTGCCGGAATGGCACTGAACCGAGGCGCTCAGATTGACAAAAACAATTAAACTTTTTTTGAACCTGGTTCATCTCCATTCCCAAAAATGGTTGATTAAAAAATTTCTATGACTATGAAAAATTTTGGATCTCTTGTGTTGGCAGCAATTCTTGGCAGCGTGATTACCATCACTACATATCAGTGGTTGGGTAAAGACAAAGTAAATGGCGTAAAGATTGAATACGTTAATGGCACACCTACATCGCAGGTGGCTTACAGAGTAAATGAAAAAGGTGAAGCGGTTCCATTGGACTTCACCGGTACAGCAGAAAAAGTGACAAAAGCGGTAGTGCACATTCGCTCCACACAAACGAGCGGAGTTTCTCGCGATCGCGAATCCAATGATCCCATTCAACAATTTTTCTTCGGGCCGAACGGACCCGTTGAACGCGGACCAAGTGTGAGTTCAGGTTCAGGAGTTATCATCAACGCCGACGGATACATTGTAACTAACAATCACGTGGTGCAGGATGCGGATGTTGTCGATGTGGTTTTATCTGACAATCGCTCATTCAAAGCAGAAGTGATTGGCACTGATCCAGATACTGATTTAGCGGTAATCAAAATCAATCAAAAAGATTTACCCTATCTTTCATTTGTGAACTCTGATAATTCTAAAGTTGGTGAGTGGGTCTTGGCCGTGGGCAATCCTTTCAATTTGAATTCCACCGTTACTGCTGGTATCATCAGCGCCAAAGGAAGAAATATTAATATTATCAATTCTAATAATCCATCGAGCAAAAATTCGAATCAGCGCACAGCTATTGAATCATTCATTCAAACAGATGCTGCTATTAATCCTGGAAACAGCGGTGGCGCATTAGTTAATTTGGACGGAGGACTTCTTGGAATTAATACTGCGATTGCAAGTCCTACTGGTTCATATTCAGGTTATGGTTTTGCTGTTCCTTCGAATATTGTGAGCAAAGTAGTGGAAGACCTTCTTGCTTATGGCACTGTACAACGCGGATGGTTGGGTATTCAAGTGCAAAGTGTGAATAGCGATCTCGCCAAAGAAAATGATTTGGACGTAACCGAAGGCGCGTTTGTTGCCGACTTCCCTGAAGATGGAAAAAGCGCGGCAAAGGAAGCCGGTATTCAAAAAGGTGACGTCGTGATAAAACTGGATGAAACTGAAATTAAATCAAGCACTGCCTTAATCGAATACGTTGGCCGTAAAAGACCAGGCGATAAAATTCAGGTCACAGTTGATCGCAAAGGAAAAAATATTATAATTCCTGTTACGCTAAAAAATAGAGAAGGCAAAGTTGGCACCGTGAGGAAAGAAGAAAAAGATGTTGTTTCTTCACTAGGAATTGAATT
>DASYTA010000648.1:0-4843 GCA_036002745.1 Cyclobacteriaceae bacterium
CGCGCGCAAAGGAATTGCTTCAGCGCATGGCGATGAGTGATAAAGGTGACTACCGGCCAGGAGAGCTTTCGGGTGGGCAACAGCAGCGGGTAGCAGTAGCTCGTGCGTTAGCATCCAATCCTCGCTTTATTTTGGCTGATGAGCCCACGGCTAATTTAGATTCCGTTTCAACTGAAAATTTGCTGGACCTAATGGCGGAGATTAACCGTGAACAAGGAGCAACCTTTGTTTTTTCTACGCATGACCAGCGCGTGATGGACAAGGCGAAGCGTTTGGTAACCCTACGCGATGGTGCCATCATTTCCGATGTCACTAAATAAATTATGCGTTGGCGAATTTTGATAAGTTTGCTTCTTCCGCTAAAACTACTCTTTGCGCAGGATGAAGAAGTTCCTAAAAAAGTTTCTTTCAAAGGGTATCTCAAAGAAATGCCCTCACTCTATAATTATGGTGATAGTTTACTTTCTCAAAACCTCATACACAACCGACTCAATTTTGCTTGGTATGCCAATAAGGAAATTACCGTGGTCGCAGAATTTAGAACACGACTATATACCGGAGACTTTGTGAAGAAGGTGCCTGGTTATGCATCTTCCATTGATGCAAACAACGATTACTTCCGTCTATCGGCTAATCTCATCAGTAACGAAAATGTTATCCTTAATACCATGGCTGACCGTCTGTACGTTCAGTGGACGAAAAATAATTGGGAGATTAAAGCCGGCCGTCAGCGTATCAATTGGGGAAAGAATCTGGTCTGGAATCCGAACGATTGGTTCAATGCTTATTCCTTTTTTGATTTTGACTATGAAGAACGACCAGGCTCGGATGCACTTCGAGTCAGTTATTATACCGGTGCTTTGTCAAGTATGGAAGTTGCTGCTAAGTTGGCCAAGGACATTGATCATTTTGCTGGCGCTGGTATGTGGAAAATTAATAAATGGAATTATGATTTTCAGTTTTTAGCAGGAATAGCACAAGGTGATTTAGCGCTCGGTAGTGGCTGGGCGGGTAACATTCATTCTGCCTCATTTAAAGGCGAGCTTACTTACTTTAACAAGGTAGCCGAAACTCAATTCAACAATGCTTATCAAAACATGTTTCTTGGAGCGATCTCAATTGATTATTCTTTTGCAAAAATATTTTATGTTAATGGCTCGGTCATGTACAACTCGCAAGGGTCCTATCATCCTGATTTGGGATTTACTATAATTGGATTACGGCCAATGACCGTGCGCAATTTGTCGCCCTATGTTTGGTCTTCATTTATTCAGGTTACTGGCCAGATATCCCCATTGCTAAATAGCGGTCTGTCAGTTATAGCATACCCAGGTAGCAGTAGTTTTTTTATTAATCCATCACTCACCATTTCAGCTATGCAAAATTTTGATATTGATTTGATCGGCCAATTCTTTTATGGTAATAATCAAAATGGAGATTTCGGGTCTCTTATCAAGGCTGGATATGTGCGTTTGAAGTGGAGTTTTTAAGAATGGCATTAGTTGTTTCAACCTATTAGATCACCTTTCAACTCCTGGAATTCTTAATAGGCTATTCCGGTCCTTTAAGGAATTTCATAGAACAGAGAAATAGTTCTGAGCTAGCTCCTTTGTTCAATTAGCTCTTTCCTATACCTATTGTAATAATTACCTTTTAGTCGTTGACGAATATTTCGAATTACTCTTATTCCATTTACGCCTCCAAAGAAAGCTCTCCTTAACTCTATTGTTTCACCTATTTTGCTCGAGTGATATATTTTTTGACTGACCTTAATCCAATTTCTTTTTCCAGGGAAGAGTGATAAGAAGCAATAACCAAGGACTTGCTTCTTATTTACGATTCTAAATTTTCCAACATAATGATGGCCATCCTTCATCTCGAAATAAGGCTTGAATTGCATGAACCATAATAGAGGAATTGAGATTAAGGCTACAGCCCATCCGAAAAACATCACCTGATGAAAATATATGTCTAAGGAGGAGGGTACGATATGAGTTTTTCTTATAGTTAAAAAAGGTGCAACAGCAACGCTTAGCATTATTGCAGAAATATATACCAAACAATTCGACTTATTGAAAAACGGTTTCATCGAATCACTCGGTAGATTCTTGACTCTTTCATAATACTCCCGATTCCTAAACTTCATAACCATCTTTTGGTTAGTTCAAGATTTAGAGTTCTTCAATTTATTTCTTCTCTTAAGCTCTGTATCAATTCTTAAATTTTTCTTGAGATCAAGCTTTACTTGAAAAAAATTCGAAGAATTATTTTTGAAAGTGAGAGTATTTAACAATTGAGATCCCTTCCAATTTAGAATTGCTTAAGAATGTTGCTTTTGGTTTGAAAGAAACTTGACGTTGTCCAGTTAAAGCCCCTGTCGAATGAAATTGCTGGTCGTTGAAGATGAAGAAGAATTGGCTGATTCATTGCGCGATTTTTTCATATCAGAGGGCCATGTGTGTGAAATGAGTTTATCCTTTAAAGAAGGAATAGAAAAAATAAACCTTTATAAATACGACTGCATCATAGCTGACATTGGCTTAGGAGATGGGAATGGCTTAGATATTGTCAAGGAGCTAAAAAAGAAGAGGATTAACACAGCTATAATAATAATTTCAGCACGGTCATCTCTAAAGGATAAAATCACAGGGCTTGAAGTCGGCGCTGACGATTATCTCACTAAGCCATTTGACCTTTCAGAGCTCAATGCCAGGTTTAAGTCTGTCCTGCGACGGAGACAATTTGATGGTGAACAGGAAATTACTTTTAATGAAATAAAAATTATACCAGATGCTGTAAAAGTAGAAGTTCGTGGAAAGCTTATTGTCCTTACAAAAAAGGAATATGATCTGTTAATTTACTTTATCGCCAATAAAACTAAAATTTTAACGAAGGAATCAATTGTTGAACATCTATGGGGTGACTATATAAGTAATTCGGATTCATTTGATTTTCTCTATACGCACGTCAGCAACTTGAGAAAAAAGCTGATAGAAAATGGAGGAGGGGATTATATTAAGGCTATCTACAAGATTGGTTATCGATTTATTGATGAATAAGATTTTTGAAATCCTTTTTTTAACCGCAGGCTACAAAAAATCAAACTGATCTAAAGACGATTCTAGCCGCGAATGAATGCGCAATATTTTTTTATGACTACTGAATCTTAAGAATTACTTAAGAATGTGCCGATAGATTTAGAGCGAATTAGATTCTAGTAAGATAAAAAATGTACGTGGGTTTGGTGCGGATAGCTTCTTCTTTAGGAATTGCATTCTCCTCGGATAAGTTTCACCGACCCTAAACAAGTTACAAGCATAAATCCCATCGTCATAATAAAAGCAACTATGAGAAAAAACCTTCTATTCGCGTGCTTATGGACGTCGTTATGCTTGGCAAGCTGTTCATCAAAAAAGGAAATAGAAGAAGTATTTAAGTACACCGTTACAAGCCCTCTGCGAAAAGATACTCTCGTGATCAGGGATTACGTCTGCCAGATCCGTGCCATTCAACACATTGAATTGCGAGCATTAGAGAAAGGCTACCTGCAACACATTTTTGTGGATGAAGGAAAACACATCAAGCAAGGACAAGTGATGTTTCAAATCATGCCGCTGATGTATAAGGCTGAATTACAAAAAACAGAAGCGGAAGCCAAGTTTGCGCAGATCGAATACCTGAATACGAAACAACTTGCAGATAGCAATGTTGTGTCGCCGAATGAACTTGCATTGGCGAAGGCAAAATTTGACAAGGCAAAAGCGGAAGTTTCATTAGCCGAGGTTCATCTTGGATTCACGGAAATCAAAGCTCCATTTGATGGCATCATGGACCGTTTTCAAGTGCGACTGGGAAGCCTTGTCAACGAAGGAGACTTGCTCACCACTATGTCAGACAATAGTAAAATGTGGGTGTACTTCAACGTTCCTGAAGCTGAATACTTGAATTTCAGAATGAATGAAAAGAAGGACAGCCTGATGAAGGTGAATTTATTAATGGCCAATAACATTCTGTTCGACCACGTCGGAGTTGTTCAAACTATTGAAGCAGACTTTAACAATGAAACTGGCAACATTGCTTTTAGAGCAACCTTTCCGAACCCGAGAGGACTACTAAGACATGGTGAAACGGGAAATGTACAAATGACCGTACCACTTTTGAATGCTCTGATTATCCCTCAGAAATCTACGTTCGAAGTCCTTGAAAAGAAATATGTTTTTGTCGTAGATAAAGATAAAGTAGTGCACCAAAAGGAAATCTCTATAGCAGCAGAGATGCCCGATTTATACATCATCAACAATGGACTATCGGAGAATGAAAGGATTGTACTTGAAGGTATACGAAAAGTAAAAGACAATGATAAGTTGAAGGAGTATGAATATCACGACCCCAAAACCGTGATCCCTCACTTGAAAGTGTATGTTGAGTAAGGCAAACGTTCAGAAAAAGAAACAAGATGTTCAGTAAATTCATTCACCGACCTGTACTAGCCATTGTAGTGTCGCTTGTCATTTTGTTTGTTGGTAGCCTAGCTATAAAAACGCTGCCCACTTCACAATTTCCTGAAGTAGCACCTCCAGTTGTAATGGTCAGTGCGTCTTATCCCGGAGCCAGCGCTAAATCTCTTGCCGAATCCGTGATCATTCCTCTGGAGCAAGCAATCAATGGTGCATGGGGTATGCGATATATGACATCCGATGCTACCAGCGCAGGTGAGGCAAACATCCAAGTGATTTTTAACCCTGGTTCTGATATCAACCAGGCACTAGTACAAGTATCTAATCGCGTTGAGCAGGTAAGAAACCGATTACCCATACTGGTGCAGCGTGAAGGAGTAATCATT
>DASYTA010000649.1:0-3949 GCA_036002745.1 Cyclobacteriaceae bacterium
CATGGGAAATGGAGTAACTGTATAAAAAAATTGCTGCTTCTCTCCCCAGTCTTCACGCGCATACACTCTATAAATTTGGTCGGCCTTTGAATGGAAAGTATCAAACGTTAATTCATCCCGCACAAACAACGCAATCAGGAAACAGCAGGCGATACCCAAACCAAGTCCAAACACATTGATAAAGGAGTGCGCTTTCGAGCGCCACAACGAACGGAAAGCGATTTTGAAATAATTTTTTAACATATCAGTTTGAAATAAGTTAATGGAGCGTCTGTTTCTAAAAATAATTCCAGGTCTAAAAAATTTAAGTGTGTTTAAAACAAATCTTCTTCGAGCTCTTCTTATCAAATAACCTTCCGATCGCTCAAAGCGGTCAGACGGCTTAAGGTCTTCTTCAAATTGCTCGATCAAATCACCTTCAATTCCTTCATGAAGAGCAGATGGACAATACCATTCCAAAAATCGAATTGCATATTTTGGTGGTTTGCTATTCATACTTCAACGTCTCAGACGGATTTATCAATGCAGTTTTAAGTGCATGATAACTTACCGTACCTAATGCAATCGCCAGTCCCGATAAAATACTTACTGCAAATAGCTCCCAACTGATAGCGACCGAAAATTTAAAACTGGCTAACCACTTGTTCATCACATACCAAGACAAAGGCACGGCCAGCACAAATGCAATCAACGACAGCCAAACGTATTGTTTGTTGAGCAAAATAAAAATGGATGACAATTCCGCACCCAGCACTTTTCGGATTCCAATTTCTTTTGTCCTGTTGACAGCGTTGATGCCCGCTAGTCCAAACAAACCCATACATGAAATCAAAATCGCAAAACCTGTAGCAAGGCTTGTAATGCCCACCCATCGCTGATAACTTTCGTATTGTTTCGCCACATCCTGATCGAGGAAGGTATAATCGAAAGGTTTGTCAGGAAAAAGTTCTTTCCACATGCTGCGAACTTTGTCGAGCGATGCGGGAACATTGCCTGCCTCCACGCGCACCAGCATCGTAGTGAGATAACCAACATTCTTTTTATCCATAGAAAGGATCATCGGCTCGATATTTTTTTCCAAAGAGAGGAAATGATAATCTTTCACTACGCCAATCACTTTAGAGCCAATACCAACGGTATCTTCTCGCCAATTCAAGTGCTCGTTCAGTGGATCAGTCCATTTCATATCTTTTACTAATGCTTCATTGACAATGATCGCTGATGAATCGGAGAATATGTTAGGATCGAAATTTCTGCCGTTCAAAAGTTGAATTCCGAGCGTGGAGAGATAATTCAGATCAACTGCATAAACAAAAGCTGACTTCTGTTCGTCGTTGATCTTGTACCCATAGCGAGACCACCCTTGGTTGAAGGATGAACTTGTGCCTGCAACTGAAACGATTCCACTTTCACTTTGTGCCCGTATTCTGAATCGTTCAATGGCTTTATTAGCCTCTCTATTCCAACCGGTTTGCGTCGGGATAACCAGTGTTTGATTTTTATTGTATCCAAGGTCTTTGGTAGCAACAAATTTCATTTGCCGATTCATGATCACAGAGCAAATGATGAGGCTCGCTGATAAAAAAAATTGCAGCACCACTAATGGTTTAGTAAAAGCCACTTGAAGTCGAGAAGTAAATTGTCCTTTCAAAACTTGTGCAGGTTGAAACCGGGATAGAAATGCGGAAGGGTAACTTCCCGCTAAAAGCCCAACAACAAAAGTGAGAATGAAACCTATGCCCAGCAGCTCGATCCAATCCTTCCATTCAATTACAATTCCCTTTCCGGTATATTGATTGAACGATGGAAGAAAAAGGATCACCAATACAATTCCAATGAACATCGACAGCGCTACCAACACCAGAGATTCGAATCCAAATTGATAGATGATTTGGTTTCGACCGGCTCCAGCCACTTTTCGCACTCCAACCTCCTTTCTACGTGAAGCAGAAGTGGTAAGCGCCAGCGAAATGTAATTGATACAAGCTATAACTAAGATCAGCAAAGCAATCCCTCCGAGAATGTATGAATATTGCGGATCACTGACTTTGTGCCAACCGATCGATTTCATTAGATGAATATTAGCAAGCGGAGTGAAAAGAAGTTCAAGCATCTTCACATCCTTAGGAACAGGAATTGTGGCTTCCTTTCTCCACCTCTCCAATTTAGCGCCCATATATTTTTGAACAACCTTGTCGAGGTTAGCGCGAAAGCTGGCCGTGTCAGCCCCATCAGCTAGTTGAACGAAACAATGTGTATTGAAATTCCCCCACTGCGTCATTTGTTTTTCATAGTTGTAGCGATTCTCTTGAGGTATCAGTATTTTAAAATCTAAACTTGAATTAGCCGGAGGCGCCTCGATAATACCTGTAACTGTAAAAAGTTTTTCGCCTTGGTCGTCAATAGAAATGACCTTTCCCATAGGATCATCTTTCCCAAAATATTTTTCAGCTATCGCAGGTGTGATCACCACGTTCAGTTTATTATCAAAAAGCTTTTCTACATTACCTGCGATTAATTTGAAAGAAAACATTTTGAAAAAATCTCCGTCAGTGTAAAAGATATTTTCTGAAAAAACTTTGTCGTTGTAGCGCACAACAGCGGCATAATCTGGATTAAAACGCGTCGAATATTTGACTTCAGGTAATTCATCTCTTATCGCATTCCGAAGTCCTAGTTGCACATATGGATCGCGGTAATAGGGATTTTCAGGGTCTTGCTGCCGTGTATCAAAACCCTTCACTTCCATTCGGAAAATCCGACTCTTATTTGCATGAAATTGGTCGAAGCTTTTTTCATCCTGGATGAAGAGGTAAATCAAAATGCAAAACGAAATACCGATACTCAATCCAAACGCGTTGATGAAAGAGAATGTTTTCCTTTTGAGAATGTTGCGCGTTGCTACTTTGAAATAATTGCCAATCATAAAAGTTCTGTTTAAACCAATCTTAAATTTATTTCTGAGGATGATACCAGGCCTGAAAAAGTTGAGCGCGTTCAATACAAATTTGAGTCGTGCTCGTCTTGTCCCTAGTTCCTTGGTATCAATCTCGAATTCCTCCAATAGATCGCCTTCAATTCCTTCAAACAATTCTGATGGGCAGAACCACCGAAGGAAACGGTGAGCTAATCGTGGAGGAATTATGTTATTCATATTTTAAAGTCTCCGCTGGATTCTTTCTGGCAGTCTTAATCACCTGGAAGCTCACGGTCATGGCTGCAATCAAAACAATGATCAGTGCGGGCAACACAAATTGTAGCCATCCCGGTGTAATGCGATACGCATATCCTTGCAGCCATTTTTGAATACTGAAATAAGCAATGGGAAATGAAAGAAAAGCCGAAATCAAAACCAGTCTGACAAAATCGATGGAAAGAATCGAAATCACACTGGTCATCGATGCTCCCAGTACTTTTCGAACACTGATCTCCTTGGTGCGTTGTGTTGCCGTGTAAGAAGAAAGTCCAATTAATCCAAGGCATGAAACAACGATTGCTAATCCTGTAAAAACACTAATTATTTTCTGAAACCGTGTCTCATCATTGTATTGGCGTTGATAGGATTGATCGAGAAAATAGTATTCAAACAAATTTCCGGGAAAGAATTTCTTATATACTTCACCAATTTCGGCAATTGTTTTTTCTTGATCGATTGTCTTCATCTTGATCGATGTAGTTGAATTGGTGCTATACACAGGCCGGAAAATCATTGGCTCCATTGGCTTATGCAGTGACTCTTGATGAAAGTCATTAACCACGCCTACGATCGTGTACTTTCTGGCTTGATCTCCTCCTCCCCAGACAATTTCTTTTCCTACGGCTTCTTCCGCGGACTTCAAGCCAAGTAACTTAACCGCATTTTGGTTGATGATCACCTTATTAATCTTTTCCCACGTAGCATTATGATCGGTGATTAAAAATTTTCTACCGGCAACTAAAGAAATACCGT
>DASYTA010000650.1:0-10548 GCA_036002745.1 Cyclobacteriaceae bacterium
ACCAACAACGCCACCGAAATCGGAAGAATTAAATTGATCCTTAATATCTCCACTTCCTGAATTATCGCTTTGGGTAGCTGAAAGTAATATTCCAAGTTGGGGTCCTGCTAATAAGTGAAATTGAGGAACAACATTATAACGAAAAAAGATAGGAACAGAAAGGTAGTTGGTTTTAGTAGTTATTGTTCCTGAAGAACCACCATCTGTTTTTGATCCCAATCCATTGTAAAGCAACTCAGGCTGGATACCCATTTTATCGCTGAACATTATTTTTGCATATCCTCCTGCCACAAAACTTGTGAGTGAATTTGGGGAAACAGTAAAGCCAGAGGTAGAAATAGACTCGTTGGCTATATTCAATCCAGCTCTCAAGCCAATGGCAACGCCTTGAGCATTTGATGTAACCACTCCTGCAAGGAGCAAACAAATTGGTAACAATAGTTTTTTCATAAATGTGGGGTTAGTTTACTAAAAAATTATTTTTTCAAATTAGAAAAAAGCCAACTAATATTTTTTGAACGATGAGGTTCTTTTAATTATTTACCAGGGAAAACATAGGCTGCTCTCAAACCAACGAGATTTGCATCAGACATGGCATTGAGGCGTACAGAAAAATCAAATTTTGGTAATCGATATCCAAGGCCGGGTGAAAACGAAAATTTATTTTCGCTAGTACCTGTTGAACTCCAGAAGAACAATCCAAGGTCAAGTCCAGCGTAAACCCCAGCATTACTTTTTTGAAAATAATACTTTGCACCAGCCAAAATCGGAATAGCAGTTAAAGTACCATTGTTACCTTGACTGGATTTTCCAGAAAATGTAAGCCATCCTGCGGATGCAGTCCAGTTCAATTTGTCTTGAATGGGTGCTTCATACCGTACATCAACTCCGAAACCTGTGTTCCAGTAAGTTGACCAGTCCCCAGAAGGGATACCTAAGTTAAAACCTGCTGAAAATTGTGAGAACGCAGGAGTTAAAGCAAAGGCAAATAAGGCCGCAAACAGGAAACGATAGATTTTTTTAGTATTCATAAAGGTGTTTTTTGGTTATAATTACTACAAATAAGGCAAAAAAAACTTGAGTCAACAAAAGTCAGTTTTTTGTTTTCGTAGCCTGCTCTACCCATTTTTTCGCATTGGCAAAAGCTTCCATCCAAGGACCAACCTCATCTTTCGTTTTATCGCGAGTGTAGTGAGGCCAGTTCCATGGAAATAAACATCGCTCAACGTGTGGCATAATCGCCAGGTGTCTTCCATTTTTTGATGACAATGCAGCAACTGCTAAGTCAGAACCATTTGGATTACCTGGATACTCTGCATGCGAATAGGTTGCGGCAACTTTATACAAAGAAGAATCTTTCGGCAACTTAAACTGTCCTTCTCCATGCGCCAACCACACTCCTAGTCGCGCTCCAGCAAAACTGGAAAGCATCACTGAATTATTTTCGGGGATATTTATGGTAAGAAATGTGCACTCAAATTTTCCTGAGTCATTATGATGCATTTTTTCTTGCCACTCTGGATACAGTAATCCAAGTTCCATCATTAACTGACAGCCGTTACAAACACCAAGACTCAACGTGTCGCCGCGTTTGTAGAAATTATCCAACGCCGCTTTCGCTTTTGGATTGTATAGAAACGCTCCGGCCCATCCTTTCGCAGCTCCGAGCACATCGCTATTGGAGAAACCTCCCACAAAAACAATTAGATTAACCTCGCTCAGATCTTCACGACCTGAAACAAGATCGGTCATGTGCACATCTTTCACATCAAAGCCAGCCAGGTAAAGAGCATAGGCCATCTCGCGGTCACTGTTCACTCCTTTTTCTCGTATAATAGCAGCTTTTATTCCTGATGCTTTTTTTCTCTTTGGATTCAAGCCATAAGTTGAAAGCTTGCCATCAAACTTTGCTTGGAATTTGTAATCGAGTTTTTGTCTAAAAATATTCTCTCTTCTTTTTTCTGCGTGACCTTTTGGGCGCTGGATTTTATCAAATTGATAGGACGTTGAAAGCCATTTTTCTCTCAATTCATCAATCTGAAGAGTTAGTCCATTAGTAATCGACACCGTTCTTTGCTTCGTGACTTCGCCTATTGCTTTAAAATCAATTCCGTTTTGCTTAAGCAATTCGCTTACAGAATTTACATTCTCAACTTGAATAACTACACCCGGATTTTCGCTGAATAGAGTTGAGATCAAATCTCCTTTTAAATCTTTTAAGTCAACATTCAATCCAACATCAGGAGTCGGAAAACACATTTCTAACAAAGCTGTAATTAATCCTCCCGAAGAAATATCGTGGCCCGCCAGAATTAGATTTTGCTTGATTAGTTGTTGAACTGTTTCAAATGCTTTTGAAAAATAGTTATCGTCTTTAATAGTGGGAGTTTCTTCTCCGAGACAATTTACTACTTGACCAAAACTACTTCCACCAAGCTTAAATTCATCTTTTGAAAAATCAATGTAAATGATTTTAGAACCATTAACATTCTTGACATCAGGTGAAACAGTTTTACGAATATCTTCCACTTCGCCCACTGCGGAAATAATCACCGTTCCCGGAGATAATACCGCTGAACCATCGGGATATTTCTGCGACATCGACAACGAATCCTTTCCCGTTGGAATATTGATTCCGAGCTTACAAGCAAAATCACTAACTGCTTCAACTGCGTTATAAAGTCTCGCATTCTCTCCCTCATTTTTTGCAGGCCACATCCAGTTGGCACTTAACGAAACTCCTTTCAAACCATAAGTTAGCGGAGCCCAAACCAAATTCGTCAACGCCTCTGCAATCGCGAGTTTACTTCCCGCTGCAGGATCAATCAGCGCAGCTGCTGGAGCATGACCCAATGATGTAGCCACGCCCTTGTTACTTACAAAATCCAAAGCCATGACGGAGACATTGTTCAACGGAAGTTGGATCGCTCCACAGGTTTGCTGTGTCGCCACTTTTCCTGTAACGCAGCGATCAACTTTATTGGTAAGCCAATCTTTGCAAGCCACTGCCTCTAGTTGCAGCACTTGCTCGAGGTATTCTACAAATTTTTCCTGCTGATATTTTATTGTTGAGAAAGATGACTTCGAAGATTTATCGCTAAGAATTGTTTTAGGAGAAGAACCAAACAGATTCTCTAATTTTAAATCAACGGGCCTAAGATTACTTTTTGAATCCGAGAAAATTAATTTTTTATCGCCGGAGGCCGCTCCCACTTCATACATAGGCGCACGTTCGCGATCAGCAATTCGTTTTAGCAATTCAACATCCTTTGAATGCACGGCCAACCCCATTCGCTCTTGTGATTCGTTGCTTATTATTTCTTTATCAGAAAGTGTAGGATCACCAACGGGAAGTTTGTCAATATTAATGGTACCTCCCGTTTCTTCAAGTAACTCCGACAAACAGTTGAGATGACCGCCTGCGCCATGATCATGAATGGAGACGATTGTATTTTCATCAGCCTCTACCATAGCACGGATCGCGTTGCTCACTCGCTTTTGCATTTCCGGATTAGAACGTTGAATCGCATTCAATTCAATCGCGTTGCTCATCTCACCCGTTGCCACTGATGACACCGCACCTCCGCCCATTCCGATGCGATAGTTGTCGCCACCGAGGATTACAATTTTATCGCCTGGTTGTAAATGCTCTTTCTTGCTGTCTTTTTCTTTTCCAAAGCCAATGCCGCCGGCCTGCATGATCACTTTATCATAGCCGAATTTTTTTCCGTTTTCAAAATGTTCGAAGGTGAATACGCTTCCGCAGATTAGTGGCTGTCCAAATTTATTCCCGAAGTCACTCGCTCCGTCCGATGCTTTAATTAAAATTTCGAGAGGTGTTTGGTAAAGCCACTTTCGCTCTTCAAATTTTTTCTCCCACGGTCTTCCATTTTCAAAGCGCGGATAAGAAGTCATGTAGACCGCAGTTCCAGCTAAGGGTAAAGATCCTTTTCCACCGGCGAGACGATCACGAATTTCTCCGCCAGAACCTGTAGCCGCACCATTGAAGGGCTCAACTGTTGTCGGAAAATTGTGCGTCTCGGCTTTCAGCGAAATGACTGAATCAAACTCTTTTGTTTCAAAGTAATCAGGAACATCTTGTCGTTTCGGAGCAAACTGTTCGACCTTCGGTCCTTTAATGAAGGCAACGTTGTCTTTATAAGCCGAAACTAAATAATTGGGATTTTCTTTTGATGTCTTCTTAATCAGTTGAAAAAGCGTTGACTCTTTTTCTTTTCCGTCAATAATAAATGTTCCATTAAAAATTTTATGACGGCAGTGCTCGCTGTTCACTTGCGAAAAGCCAAAGACTTCGCTGTCGGTAAGTTTGCGACCAAGTTTCTTGCTTACTTCTTTTAAGTAATCAACTTCTTCTTTGCTTAAGGCTAATCCTTCTTTTTCATTATAAGCTGCAACGTCATCTATTTCTACAATTGGATCTGGCAAGTGATGGATAGAGAAAATTTCCTGATCAAGGGAAGTGTAAACTCGTTGGAGCATGGAATCATGTGGAGCATTTGAATCTTTAACTTCAAAAAACTCTTCCATTCGTTCGATCCCGGAAATGCCCATGGTTTGAGTGATCTCCACCGCATTGGTGCTCCAAGGCGTGACCATCTCTTTGCGAGGCCCGATGAAATTCCCTTTCAAATTGGTTTCCGCTAAAGGCTTCGCGCCTCCAAAAAGCCACGTCAATTTTTCAAGTTCTTGTTTATCAAAGGGATGAGATACGCTTACTGCGTAAATGGTTGAACCGCTGGCGCGGAAAAAAACGATCATGAGTGCAGAGGTAAGCTCAAAATTAATAGGAATTTTATCGATTAGGAATTTTTAATCAAATTAAACTGAAGTTCTTGAAAACTGATTTCTCGTCCAGTCCAGGTTTAATTCATTTACCATTCAAATAAAAATTTTATCCCGGCCGGAACTTATCCGTTCAAATTCCGTGTTTATCAATTTTGTTAAACATAAATGATAAGCTGTGAGTGAGAACCTTCAAACGGAAATACTGATTAAGGAGACAGCCAAGCGCATCTTTTTTCAAAAGGGCCTTTTAAATGCCACCACGCAACAAATTGCGGATGAAGCTGGTGTGAATCGCGCTCTTATTCATTATTATTTCCGTAGCCGTGATCTATTGTTCAAAGCTATTCTGGAAGAAGCCGTGACCGAAACAAGAAATAAAGTTGATTCCATCTTCAATTCAGATGAACCTTTTAAAGTCAAGATCAGCAAGTATTTAGATGTGTTCATCGACAGGAATGCAGAGTTTCCCTACATGCAAAATTTCATCATCACCGAAATCATGCAAGATCCGGAAAAGATGAAAGAACATTTCTCGCGAAAACGGAATCACATGCTTAAACATATCGTACCTCCTTTGACAAAGGAAATTGAAAGCGGAAATATGGAACCTATTGATCCCGAGCATTTCATAGTCAATATGATGTCGATGTGCAGCTATCCGCTCGTTGCTAAACCATTTATCCAAACCATGTTTTCATATGACGACAAGATGTATAGAAAATTTCTTAAAGAACGAAAACAAGTGATCTATAAAGTCTTGTTTAACGAAGAATTACCGGAGGAACCTCTTCCGTTGGATAGATAGTATCCAATCAAAAAAAAAACAATCATACCAACAATACAATTATATTATGATAAAGTACACTCACCAATTCATTAGCCGCACGCTCATTTTTATTTTGTGTTGGCTAACCAGCATCACCATACGCGCACAACAATCCGACAGTCTCCTTCAGAAACCAACACTGGAAAATGTCATCGAATACGCGATGAAGCACCAGCCTTTGATTCAGCAATCTGAGATTGATCAGGAAACGACTAACACCGCTATCAAAAGCAAGTTGGCGGATTGGTATCCGCAAATCAATTTTAACTATAGCTTCTTACACAACTTTATATTGCAGGCGAGTAAAGTGCCAACAGCACTTACACCCGATGGAAGCGGTATAGCAAGATTCGGAGCCGCCAGCTCTTCGACTATGCAATTTGCAGCCACGCAAAATATCTTTAACCGCGATGTGATGTTGGCAAGCCGCACTGCTACCCAAGTGCGGATTCAATCGCAGCAGAATACAAGCGCCAATAAGATCAACTTGGTTGTAAGCGTGACGAAAGCATTTTATGATATGCTGGCCACGATACAACAAGTCAAAGTTGGGCAGGGTGACGTTATACGTTTAAAGCAAAGTATGAAGACCGCTTACGATCAATATGTGGGCGGGGTGGTTGACAAAACTGATTATAAAAGAGCCAGCATCACGCTAAGCAACACACAGGCTACCTTGAAAACCAATAAAGAGTTGCTGAAATACAAAACGGAATACTTAAAACAGTTGATGGGATATCCGATCAAGGCTCCACTGGAAATTGTTTATGACACCTTACAAATGGAAACCGAAATCCAATTAGATACACTTCAAACCGTTGACTATAAAGAACGAGTTGAATACAAACTGCTCTCAACTCAAAGAAATCTGCAGGAAGCCAATGTAAAATACAATCAGTGGGCATACTTGCCGACTGCCTCTCTGAGTGGTTCGTACAGTTTCTATTATTTGAGTAACAGTAACAGCCTGGGAGATATTTATAGAACTAATACTCCTTATTCATCAGCGATCTTAAATATCGGGATTCCGCTTTTTCAAGGGGGTAAACGTTCAGCAAATATCAAGCAGCAAAAATGGATGCTCAAGCGACTCGATTGGGATATCACCAACTTAAAAAGCACCGTCAACTCTCAATATGCTCAAGCATTGGCGGCTTACAAAGCCAACCTTGCCACTTACTTGGCTCTCAAACAAAATGTAGAACTGGCCAAAGAAGTTTATGACATCATACAATTACAATATAAAAACGGTGTAAAAACCTATCTGGAAGTGATTACAGGCGAAACCGATTATCGTACGGCAAGAATTAATTATTTCAATGCTTTGTATGCTGTGCTCTCCAGCAAAATAGATGTTCAAAAGGCCCTTGGTCAAATCAATTATTAAACTCCAAATTAATTTTTAATCAAAATGTTAATCTCTATCAGAAACTTTATAGTCATCAGCGTAACGCTTTTGATTCTTTCTTGCAGCAGCAAACCAAAGGGGCCGCTTACGCCTCCTCCTGTTTCCGTAGTCACACAAAAAATTGAAACGGCCAGCACCAATTATTATGATGAATACCCCACAACTATTGTAGCGCTTAATCAGGTGGAACTTCGTCCACAAGTCAACGGATACGTCACCGGCTTATATTTTAAAGAAGGTGAGCATGTAAAAAAAGGAGCGAAATTATATAGCATCGATCAGCAACAATACGAAGCATCTTATCAGCAGGCACAAGCGAACGTAGCGGTGCAAGAAGCGAATTTGGTAAAAGCCCAAAAAGATGTAGAGCGCTATCGCGAATTAAGTAAGCACGATGCAATTGCTAAACAACAAGTTGATAATGCCGAAGCCAATTATGAAGCAGCAAAAAAACAAGTGGAGGCTGCCAATGCAACGGTGCGAAGCGTACAGACCAACGTTCGGTATACTACAATCTTTGCGCCCTTCGATGGAACAATCGGCATCTCGCAAGTAAAATTAGGAGCTGCCGTTTCTGCCGGGCAAACATTACTCAACACGATTTCATCGGACAATCCAATTGCTGCGGACTTTGTTATCGATCAAAAAGAAATTTTCAGGTTCAACCAACTTCTGAAAAAAGGAAACAAAAATGATTCAACTTTTTCGTTGTCATTCAGCGGAGAAATCTATCCTCAATTTGGAGCGATCAGTTTTATTGATCGAGCGGTCAATTCACAAACCGGAACCATTACGGTACGAATTACTTTTCCTAATCAAGAAAATTTGTTGCGACCAGGAATGGCTGGCACTTTACGTGTGCTAAATCATTCTCCAAAATCTTCTGTGATTGTTCCTTACAAAGCAATTACTGAACAGTTGGGAGAATTTTTTGTGTATAAAGTAAAAATTGATAGTAATAAAGTTACACAACAGCGAGTAACACTTGGCAAACAAGTTAGCCGCAATGTGATTGTGAAAAGCGGTTTGGTTGATGGTGAAACAATCGTTACTGAAGGCGTACAAAATTTACGCGAAGGTTCAATGATCGCTGTCAAAACCGGAACACCCGAAGTTAAAAAAGAAGAAGTAAAACATTAATACTGCCTATTCATGATTGCAGACGTATTTATTAAACGACCAGTTACTGCTATTGTCGTCTCTGTCGTAATTGTTTTGGTCGGCTTAATCGCCATGACCACCTTGCCTATCGCACAATATCCTGATATCACGCCACCTACCGTAAGTGTTGCAGGTATATTTACTGGAGCCGATGCTCAAACAGTGGAACAAACCACTACCACCGCTATTGAAACACAAATCAATGGATCGCCAGGCATGTCATACATGTCGAGCAATAGCACAAGCAGCGGGCAAAGCGCTATCACCGTAACGTTTGACGTTGGAACGGATATCAATATCGCCACGCTCGATGTACAAAACCGTGTTAGCATTGCGCAGCCCGCTCTACCCGATGTGGTGAAGCGTCTTGGCTTAACAGCAAGAAAACGTAATCCGAGTATTATGGTGGCTCTCGCAATTTATTCTCCAAACGGCACGCATGATGCTCGCTTCATCGGTAACTATACCAACATTTATTTAAAGGACGCATTGCAGCGCGTAAAAGGTGTCGGTGATATCATAACTCGTGGTGCCGATTTCGGAATGCGCATTTGGCTCCATCCGGAAAAACTTGCCAGCCTTGGTTTGTCAACTACTGATGTGCTGAATGCTTTGGCAGAACAAAATCTTCAAGTGGCTGCAGGTACAATAGGCGGAACTCCCCAACCTGGTATTCAAAGTTTTGAATACAGTGTACTCACTGATAGCCGCATCAATACAAAAGATCAATTTGAAAATATTATTGTTCGTACTATTCCTAATAGTGGAAGTATCGTCTATCTAAAAGACGTGGCTCGCGTTGAGTTGGGAGTTTTCGATTATGGCGCAACAACTGCTTTCACAAACGGAAAACCTGCTGCATTTCTTCTGATCTACCAGGCACCTGGAGCAAACGCACTTGAAACTTACGATGCTGTAATTGCCAGACTAGCGGAATTAAAACCGTCTTTTCCCAAGGACATTGATTTTTCAATCCCTCTTGAAACCGCAACTGTTGTAAAAGTTTCTATTAGCGAAGTAGTTCATACACTAGTAGAAGCACTTCTACTTGTAGTTATTGTTGTGTTTCTTTTCTTGCAAAACTGGAGAGCAACATTAATTCCTGTTCTCGCCATTCCCGTTTCATTAATTGGAGCATTTATCTTCTTTATTCTTTTTGGATTCACGATTAACACACTCACGCTTTTTGCATTTGTGTTGGCGATAGGAATTGTTGTAGACGATGCCATCGTTGTTGTGGAAGCAGTGCAACATAATATGGATCACGAAAAAATGTCGGCAAAGGAAGCTACTGAAAAGGCAATGAAAGACATTTCGGGCCCTGTGATTGCAATCGCACTTATTTTAGCAGCGGTGTTTGTGCCGGTGGTTTTTGTTCCTGGAATTGTGGGAAGGCTCTACCAGCAGTTTGCAATAACTATTGCTGTATCCGTAGTGATCTCCGCATTTGTAGCATTGTCTTTAACGCCTGCACTTTGTACGCTGATGCTGAAACCCTCCAACGAAAACAACAAGAAGAATTTCCTAGATAAGTTTTTTGCTTCGTTTAATAATTGGTTCGGAAAAGTTACCAACTCATACACAGGAGGTGTTGCAAAATGGATTAAGTCATCACGACTGGTGGTGACAATGTTATTGTGCTTGTTTGTTGGATTGTACTTTTTGTTTTCTTCTAAACCTACCGGATTTATTCCAACAGAAGATGAAGGCAGGTTTTACGTCACTTACGAATTGCCCGAGGCAACCTCTACCATTCGCAGTATTGAGATGATGAAGTCTATCATGAAAAGATTGGAAGGAATTCCAGCAATAAAGACGGTGGGTGGAATTGCTGGTCTTAACATTATCAGCTTCTCTAATAAGTCAAACGTGGGAACTTTGTTTGTCCTTTTAAAACCATGGGATGAACGTAAAGGTACAAGCGGTCACGTGAAAAGTGTTATCGCGGAAGTTCAAAAACGTATGGCTGATATTAAAGAAGCCAGAGTGCTGGCCATTTCTCCACCGGCAATTCCAGGTCTTGGACAAACAGCAGGATTTACTTTTGAACTTCAACAAACAACAAGCACCGATAACGTACAGCAGTTCGAACGCGTGGCCAGAACTTTCCTTGCGGAAGTAAACAAACGCCCGGAGATTGGATTAGCTTATACATTTTTTACGGCCCGCACACCGAGCTACCAAGTTAATGTCGATCGTGAGAAAGCGAAAAAGCTTGGCGTTTCTATTGCTGATGTTTACTCAACATTGTCAACGATGCTGGGTAGCAGTTACGTCAACGATTTTACTATTTATGGTAGAAACTTTCGTGTGATGGCGCAAGCGGATACTACCTCACGTTCGGGTT
>DASYTA010000651.1:0-1923 GCA_036002745.1 Cyclobacteriaceae bacterium
CCCTTTTGTCTTTAAATTCCTCAACTCTTTTTTTTGTGTCATCAGTAGATCCATCGTCAACAACAATTAGCTCCCAGTTTGTAAAGGTTTGATCAATTACGCTTTGAATCGTTTCACCAATTAAATGACCTCTATTAAAAGTAGGAATAATTATACTGACAAGCTCCGACATGATTAACCGAGTGAAGATTGTGTCAAATATTTTTCAATAATCTTACCATTCTCTAAAGACAAGATGCAGTCGAACTCAGCAAGCAAATGTTCGTGGTGAGTGATCATCATGACGGTTTTCTTCTGGTGAGCAACTTTGATTAAAGTGTTGATTATTTCCTTTTCGGTTTGCTTATCCAGTTGGTTGGTGATTTCGTCAAACAGTAAAACTTCGGCATTGGAATAGAGAGCACGCGCAATGGCAATTCGCTGCCGTTGCCCACCGGAAAGTTTTATTCCTTTTTCACCTATTTGGGTTTCTAATCCGTCAGGAAATGATTTGATCATTTGCTCTAAGTCAAGGTCTTTTATGATTCGGTTGATTTTTTCAAAATTGATTTCTTCGTTAGGATAACCAAACGCAATATTTTCAGCGATGGAGCTATCAAGAATATAAGGGCTTTGAGAAACGTAAGAGAAAACATTTCTCCAAATAACATCATTCTGTTCAACGCCATCGAAAATAATCTTGCCTGAACTTGGTTTTAAGAATTGAAGCAGGATCAACAAAATGGTGGTTTTACCTGACCCTGACTTTCCGACCAATGCAACTTTCTGCCCTTTATTAATAGTAAATGAAATGTCATTAAGAACGACAGGTCCATTCGGATATTGAAAGGAAATATTTTTTAATTCAATAGACTTTTCAAATCCTTGCGAATACTGCTTCTGAATTTTAGTAGGTTGAAAATTTGTTAGATCTTCTAATTCTTTAAGAAGATATTCGTGAGATTTTATTTGCATCAGTGCATTGAGAATGCGGTTGATGCTCGGTATCATCCGAAAGCTTGCTCCTGCATAGACACCTAATAATAAAAAAGTTTGTTGAGCATTCTGATGGCTGAGCAGTGAATAACCGATAATAGCACAAATGATACAGGCGGCAATGATCTCCGTTAATCTAGAAGGGCCAGTTTGATTAACATGATCGCGTACAAATGTTTTTGCCAACGATTGGCTAGCTTCTACGAATCGTTTCTTAAAGAAATTTTCTTTAACTGATGCTTTGATATCCATCCAGCCCTCGATTGCTTGCAGTCCGAATTTCAATGAGAGCGGATATTTTTTCTTCAAATCATCGCTGGTTGTGGAGATTCCTTTCCGATTTAGGTAATACACCAGCCGAACGGGAGCAACAATAACCAAAAGCAAAAGGAATATTTTGATATCGTAAGATGCAATACAAACCAAAAGCAGAATGAATACAAGCCCTTCAGAAAGAAGATTAGCCAACGGCATGATGATATTGTTAGCGAACGCAATGGGGATGTTGGCAACGCAGTTGAGTTCTTTTGTATAATCCGACTGTGTGAATTTTATGAAAATGATCTCCATAAATTGTTCCAGCATGCGAGACGAGAGATCACTTCCTAGTTGAAAGCAGTAATTTGCTTTGACCCGTGTTATCCAAAATGTGATGCTATTTTTCGCGATGACAAAGACCAACAGACATAAAGAAAAGAAAAGTATAAACCAGGTTGGAGAAGAGAATCCAAGGTTTACGTACAGAGAACTAGAATACTTGTTGGAGAAAATAAAGTTAGGATCGACAATTAAAAAAATAAGGGGTAGAAACGAGGCAAGACTAAAAAAGTCAAGCAGTGCATTCAATACCATTAAACCGGTAATGCGGAGGCCTTCCCTTTTATCATTTGGAAGTAAAAGAAGATTTACTGGTTGCAGTATAGTTTTATAGAAATTCAAGAGTGTTTA
>DASYTA010000652.1:0-12230 GCA_036002745.1 Cyclobacteriaceae bacterium
TAGCACTTTCACAATGCGTTTCACTTTGTTGAGATCTCCAACTTCAGCCTTTAATGTTGACAGTAATGCAACACCAGTTTGTTTCGCTGCATCATAGCCTTGCTCCAACGTTAAATCTTTGCCAACCTTGCCCGTGATATTGCTATTATCAGCACGTGTCGGACCATGACCTGCGAAATACAAGAGATTACCTGTACGCACTACTTTCACATAAGTGCCCATCGCTTTCGTTGGGGGATAAAGTTCAATCCCTAGTTCTATCAATTTTTTATCAAAATCAATTTTTTGGGCAGTTACCGAAACTCCTAATGATAAAAAACCTAGCAAAAGAAAATATCTATACATGATCTAAATTTATCTGTTTACAATTGATCTCCACAAGAAGGTCAACTTCAATCCACGTTTGTTTTTTCCGGCGATATCGATGAACCCTTTAGTGCCGCTCAAGTTACCTTGCACGTCCCAATAAAAGTATGTTCCAAACTTACCTTTGTTGTAAGACATGGTAGTAACATTTCCTGTCCATGAGAAATTATTTTGCATCCTATAATCATAGCTTGCAGAAGCAAACATCAATGGCGATTGAAGTTTATAATTTCTTGTCGGGTCAGAGAGCAAGCCCGGAACGAGTGTTTTCGTTGAAGCTAACGTAGAAACAGGTTGAGCAAAAGTATAATGACCAACATCCTGCGAACGGAATTGTGAAATTGAATCAATGTTTATTGCAAGAGTAAGTATCAAGAACAAAAACTTCATGACCTTTTTTTCGTTCAGGAAGTTAAACAAATAATTTCGTTAATTAGTAGAGCATTACAAATCGTTATGGCTGAAAAAATAAGATGTCCATGGTGTGTTAAGTTCGATCAATATATCCGATATCATGACGAAGAATGGGGTGTGCCAGTGCACGATGATCGTAAGCATTTTGAATTTCTGATTTTAGAAGGAGCGCAAGCAGGCCTGAGTTGGAGCACAGTTTTGAAAAAACGTGAAGGCTACAGAAAAAATTTTGCTGACTTCGACCCAGAGAAAGTTGCGCGATTTACTCAAAAGAAAATTGAAAAAATATTAACCGATCCTGGAATAATAAGAAACAAATTGAAAGTGCACGCTGCGGTGAACAATGCCAAACGCTTTCTTGAAGTACAAAAAGAGTTTGGAAAATTTGATGCCTACATTTGGCAATTCGTAAAAAATAAACCGATTGTCAACAAATGGAAAACAACCAAACACGCACCAGCCACAACAAAAGAATCGGATGCGCTAAGTAAAGACCTTTTAAAACGAGGATTTAAGTTTGTTGGAAGCACAGTAATCTATGCTCACATGCAAGCTTGCGGACTAGTGAATGATCATTTAATTGATTGCTTTCGCTACAATGAATTGAAAGATGCTAGTTAGCGTATTCGCTCAGGAATTTAACACGCATCAAGCGCACATCTTCCTCACTGTATCCTTTCAACTCGGCCATGGCGTCTTGCATATTGTCAGTCTCACTGTTCAAGAAGTAATCATAGATTTCTTCTTGCTTGCCTTCGTCTAATACCTCATCAATGTAATAATCCACATTGAGTTTCGTGCCGCTGTAGCAGATGTTCTCCATCTCCGTAAGTAACTCCTCAAAACTTAGCGCTTTGCTTTCAGCAATTTCATCGAGATCTACTTTGCGATCGATCTGCTGAATGATGAAGATTTTAATTTTAGATTTATTGACAGATGACTTTACAACAACTTCTGCAGCTGTTTCAATATCATTATCATCAACATATTTTTGAATCAATTCTAGAAACTCTTTTCCGAATTTATTCACCTTACCCATACCCACGCCATTCACGCTGGCCATTTCATCCTTGCTGGTAGGATAAGTCGTTGCCATTTCTTCCAAAGATGGATCCTGGAAAATTACATAAGGAGGAAGGTCTTTTTCTTTTGCAATCTTCTTACGAAGTGCCTTCAACATCTCAAACAACTTCTCATCGTAAGATTTAGAGTCGATCGGTGTGCGTTCGCTCGATTCTTCGTCGCCAACGTTAGTTGTAAAGTCGTGATCTTTAGCCAGCTCTACTTCATGCGGCTTCTTCAAGAAAGCCAATCCTTTTTGCGAAATCTTCAGTACTCCAATGTTATCAATGTCTTTTTCCAAGTACTGATAAATCAGAGCCTGGCGAATTACTGATTTCCAGAAATCTGCATCTTCAGTGTCGCCCTTGCCATATACCGCCAAATCGAAGTGCGCATAGCTTTTTACATATTCATCTTCAATACCACGGATTACGTTCACGAGGTGAGCAAGTCCAAATCGTTCGTTGGTTTGCTTCACTGCTTCAATAGCAATCTTAACAAATTCAGATCCTTCAAATCGTTCGCGCGGATTTGTGCAGTTATCACACATGCCACAATTCTTTCCTTCATACTCTTCACCAAAATAGTGAAGTAACTGCTTACGTCTGCATACGGGGGATTCTGCATAGAATTCCATCTCTTGCAGAAGAATGCGCGCGTTCTCTCTCTCTTGAACGGATTTATCCTTATTGAATTTTTCGAGTTTATTTAAGTCGTTGTGACTATAAAACATCAAGCAAATTCCTTCCAGTCCATCGCGACCTGAACGGCCTGTCTCTTGATAGTAACCTTCTAATGACTTAGGAACATCGTAATGCACCACGAAGCGAACATCTGGTTTATCAATGCCCATTCCAAATGCAATCGTGGCACAAATGATATCAACCTCTTCATTCAAAAAGTCATCTTGATTTTTCATGCGCACATCTGGATCAAGGCCAGCATGATAAGGCGCAGCCTTAAATCCGTTGACGTTCAAAAGCTCTGCAATCTCTTCTACCTTTTTGCGGCTGAGACAATAGATAATTCCTGATTTTCCTTTGTGCTCTTTTAAGAAATGGATTAATTGTTTCTTAGTCTCCTTCTTTGGCCTTACTTCATAATATAAATTCTTGCGATTGAACGAAGAGATAAATACATCAGCTTCTTCCATCTGCAAATTCCGCTGAATATCCAATTGCACTTTGGGAGTGGCTGTAGCCGTGAGCGCTATGACATTCATCGAGCCGAGCTGCGCAATCATCGATTTTATTTTTCTGTATTCCGGGCGAAAGTCATGCCCCCATTCAGAAATACAATGCGCTTCATCAATGGCAACGAAAGAAATATTTACTTTTTGCAAAAACTCAATGTTCTCTTCTTTGCTCAGCGACTCAGGTGCAACATAGAGTAATTTTATTTTACCTGTTACGCAGTCTTTTCTAATTCGCGTGATCTCACCTTTGCTAAGCGTCGAGTTCAAGAACCTCGCATTGATGCCGTAAGCATTAAGTTGATCGACCTGATTTTTCATTAATGCAATGAGCGGAGAGATGACAATAGCAAGGCCATCATTCATCATCGCGGGCAACTGATAGCAGAGTGATTTACCTGCACCAGTTGGCATAATTACAAAAGTGTTACGTCCGCTGAGTATGTTTTTAATAACAATTTCCTGGTTGCCACGAAAACTACCGTACCCAAATAATTCCTTGAGTTTTGCCTTCAACTCATCTTTCTCTTCTGCCACTATCATGTTCTAACTAATAAAATTTTACTCGACTAAAATATTGTTTACCCTATTTTTAAAGGGAGTTGAAGATAATAAAAAAAAACCGCAACTAAGACAAGCGTGTAAGAAATAAATCGCTTTTGTCGCCCGCCAGGCTTGAGGTTTACGGCCTTCTATCTCCAATTTTTCATTCAATTTTTTGCCTTATCTAACGCCTTCGAAAGGCAACTATTGCCAACCTATTTTTGAAAAATGGAGGGCATTTCTATTCAACTTTTCATTCAAAATTTTATCAATGGATGAATAGAACCATGAATGGTTGGTGAGCTTACTGTGAATATCAAAAGAATTATTCGCACTGATTATGCGAGGAAAGAATCAATTGTGAAAAAGATAAAAAAGATCCTTTAAGTTTCTTAAGGCAACTACCGTTGCACCAAAAATCGAACTGCTTTTGTATATGAAGGCGAGGAATATTTCGCGAAATAAATTCCATCCTTCAGGCTATTACTAAACGAAACTTCACCAGCCTTGTCAACTTGAAATGCGTCAACAATAGAACCCATGCTGTCATAGATTACGACTTTTCCTTCGGTGCTTTCAAAATTAAAATTCAGAGTAATTGTTCTTCCATCCGAAGGATTAGGGCTCACTTGAAAATTCTTTTCGCCAGAATAGTTTTGCAGAATCACTTTAAATGTTTCTCGATAGTTATCAAGATCCACCGAAGTTAAGCGATAGTAGTTTTTTCCAATCAAAGGAAAACTATCTTCAAATTGATATTCATGTGCTTCATTAGTTGTACCATGTCCTCTGATTTGAGCGATCTCATTGAACGTCTTTCCATTGGCAGATTTTTGAAGCGAGAAATAATCGAAGTTAAGTTCTGCTGCTGTGGACCAATTTATGTCAATACTATTGGCATTTGTTATAGCATAAAACTGAGACAAAGTGATTGGTAAAATTTTTCCTTGGGCCTTGTAACAAAAAGTTTGATTGCCATTATTCCCCGCAGGTATGCAGTTTCCTCCAATAGAAATTTTCCCAGACCCATTAACATTAGCGGCAGTGCCAGGCAAGTCCACACTCCCTCCAACCGAAATATTTGGAGACTTGGTGCCGTTTAAGTTAACATTAAAAGTATGGGCTGTGGGCGAACTACAGGTAACGGTTCCATCACTGCACGCAGTTATATTTCCGGTTACTTGAAAAGATCCTTTATTAGCTCCATTATCTTGTATCGTAACACCGTTTTCATCACCTACAACAATCACGTTTCCTTTCACAATCAACGTACCTCCATCAATTGTTATGGTTCCGGTATTAGTGCTTAGAATCAGATCGCCGTAGATTGTCAATGTTTGTCCAGCACTCACAACAAGATTACCGTTCTGAGAGAGCGTCAAATTATTCACACCGAAGTTGCCATTAACTGTCGCTGTTGCATTCGTAACCGAAGCATTCGTGGTGCACGACGATGAACAATTAGGAATAGTTGTAGTGCCACTTCCGCAAGCACTGGTGGTCCATGCACTAGAACCATTCCAGTTATTGCTGCTACACATATTATACGTAGTCTGGGCCAAAGAACAGAAACTTATCGAGGCTAAAGCCACGATCAAAACCAACTTGCGCATATAGACAGATTAAAGCTTGCACAAAAATAACCAATAGTTCTTTTGATGAAGAGGTCAAAAACCGAACCAATTGGAATAAGTCTACAAAAAACCTCATTTCGGGCATTTTTAAATTGAAAAACGACCTTTTTTTGGAACAGCGAAACCAAACAAAGAATTTCAATGGGCTTTAATCAAAGGCAAGGCAGGTAAAATTGAATTTCATCTTTTGAGAAAAGGACATGAAACGGCCATCTCCTGCCTGTCCGGTCAGGCGGGCATGTGACCATTAAAAATCAAATTATTAACACATGAATTACTTTTTTAAATTCGGCCTCGCATTTAGAGAACAATGAACAAAAACTTATACGTGGCGCTCATGGCAGGTGGTGTGGGCACCAGGTTTTGGCCTTCCAGCCGCAATTCACATCCAAAACAATTTTTAGACGTAATGGGCACAGGCAAATCGTTGCTCCGTTCAACCTATGAACGATTTCTTCCATTGTGTCCGCCAGAAAATATTTTTGTAGTAATTCACGAAGAGCATCGTGCCATCACGCGTGAACAGTTGCCGGAACTAAATGAATCGCAGATACTGGCCGAACCGATGCGAAAAAATACAACACCTTGCATCGCTTATGCCTGTCATAAAGTAGTTAAGATCAATCCCGAAGCGATACTAGTGGTGGCTCCCTCCGATCATTTGATTTTGAATGAATCTGATTTTCAGCAAACAATTATTAAAGCTGCAGAGCACGCTAAGTCGCAAGATAAATTGATCACATTAGGAATAAAACCTACCCGACCAGAAACTGGTTACGGCTACATTCAATTTCTCGAAAGTAAAAATCCTCTTAAAAAAGTAAAAACTTTTACCGAAAAGCCTGAGCTCACTTTAGCTAAAAAATTTCTTGACAGTGGTGATTTTGTTTGGAACGCAGGAATTTTCATTTGGGGTGTGCAAGCATTTTTAACCTCTTTCAGAAAATATCTTCCTGAGATGGCAGAAATTTTTGACGAGGCTTCAGAAAAAATTTCAACTCCGCAAGAAAAAGCAGCTATTGAAACTGCCTATGGGCAAGTAAAAAATATTTCGATCGATTATGGCATCATGGAGAAAGCCGACAATGTATATGTGTGGCTTAGCAATTTTGCTTGGAGCGATTTGGGATCATGGGCTTCTCTTCATGAAATTTCGCCAAAAGATGAAAATAATAATGCAGTAGCAGCCGATGTTTTGCTCTACGACACACGTAACTCAATCATCAAAGGCCCAAAGGACAAACTGATTGTCGTGCAAGGCCTCAATGGCTACCTCGTAGGTTCGTTTGAAAACGTAGTCATCGTATGCGAGAAAGATAAAGAAGATTTATTCCGAAGGTTTGTCAACGACCTCAAAGGAAAATCGAATGGAGCAGAATATTTATGACAATCACTGCTGCACTAAAAACCGAATTGCTTTTGTAAAGGAAGGTGATGAATATTTCACGAAATAAATTCCGTCCTTTAAGCTATTGGTAAACGAAACTTTTTCTGACGTATTAACCTGGAATGAATCAATAACAACGCCCACGTTGTCGTATACAACAACTTGTCCTCCGTTACTATTAAAATTGAAATTCAAAGTAATTATTTTTCCATTGGAGGGATTTGGGCTCACTTCAAAATTCTTTTCACCTGAATAATCTTGCTCAATTACTTTAAATGTTTCCCGGTAATTGTCAAAATCAACAGAAGTGAGCCGATAATAATTTTTTCCAATCAAAGGAAAATTATCTTCAAACTCATAGTCGTTTCTTTCATTGGTGGTACCATGGCCTTTCACATTTGCAATAGTGTAAAAGTCCTCACCGTTGGAAGATTTTTCAAGATTAAAATAATCAAAATTAAATTCGCTTGCTGTAGCCCATGTTAGGTGAACAGAATTTTCATTTCTTGTGCCATCAAAAGAAATTAGTGTAATAGGTAATCCTGAAGTCGATAATGTAGTCGGTCCAGAAAATGGACCTGTAGTTACGGCGCTTCCACCACCTCCAGCCCAGGCGTGCGTAGAACCAATATCAATTTTATCAGAACTTCCACAAGACACACAAGAACTCGTACTACTACACCAAGTTCCGCTTGTACAACAAGTAACTAAGCCTCCACTACCAACTTTAATTGTTGCTCCGGCATCCATATTTAATTGACCCGAGATGGCAAGTATACCATTCACAATAAGACTACTGTGAAGAGTAAGATTATTTTCGATTAAGACGCTCTCTCCAGCAGGTATGGTATATGCCCCACTTGTGAGGGTATATGGAGGCTGGGTTACCCAGTCAGAGGCTGTTGTCCACACGCCTGTTCCGTTAGATTTAGTTTTGTACGTTGGCGCTGTAGTTAAGCATTGCCCAAGTAAAGAAATTGATCCTGAAAGACTCAACATCAACACACTAATCCGCAGCAAGCTTTTCATACTCTTCTTCTAGCTATTCTCAATGAAGCATCAAAGGTAAATAGCACGCTAAGGGTATTAATTTAAGAACAAGCTAAAAACCAAACCATGTAATAGAAATGGATAAATAAGACTGATTTAAGGTTTGAAATCGAAAAATGACCATTTTTGGGAACAGAAAACTTAGATTTGAATTGCATAGCTCAAAAATTAAAAATCTAGCGGGTGAAACCGTGCTGTACGGACTAGGCAATATGGTGCCCCGTCTCCTCAATTTTTTTCTCTTTCCAATTCATACACGTTTCTTTCGTCCTGAGGAATACGGAGTCTTTACCTACCTAATGTCCGTTGTGGCATTGCTCAATATCGTATACACGTTTGGTATGGAGACCTCTTACTTTCGCTTTGCAACAAAACCCGGAGCAGATGAAAAAAAGGTCTTTAACGTCGCGCAAACAGTAGTAACGAGCATAAGTGCGATCTTCTCTTTGTCATTTATTTTTTTTGCGTCTTCCTTCGCCGGCTTGCTGAATGCAAGTCACCACGAAAATTATATCATATGGCTAAGTCTTATCATGTTTATCGACAACGTGGTAAGCATTCCTTTCGCTCGTCTTAGGCTTCAAAAGAAACCATTACAGTTTGCCTTTTTTAGAATCTCCAATGTGATAATTCTCACCGGGCTCAACTTGTACTTTCTTAATGTGATCTTCGATCCTCAGATTGGGATCTCATACATTTTCATTGCCAATCTTATTGCTAATGCATTCTATCTTATTTTCTTTTTCAAAACCTTGACAAGCTGGAGACCTTCTTTTGATCGAGAGATATTTTCTTCGATGATTCAATACGCCTATCCGGTAATGCTCACCGGTTTGGCGGGTATGACCAACGAATTTTTTTCAAGACTTGCACTAGAAAATTGGCTTCCTAAAAATTTTTATCCAGGAAAAAGTTCTGCTTATGCACTGGGAGTATTCGGTGCGTGTTACAAATTTTCGGTGTTAATGAATTTAGCCGTGCAAGCTTTTAGAATGGCGGGCGAACCTTTTTTCTTTTCGCAAGCTAGCGATAGAAGTTCTCCTCAATTGTTTGCTAAGGTAAACCACTATTTTGTGATTGTATGTTGTGTCATTTTACTTGGTGTTAGTATCAATCTGGATGTATTAAAATTTTTGGTACAATCTGATTACTGGGAAGGGTTAAACATAATTCCTCCTCTTTTGCTAGGTTATCTTTTTCTTGGTGTTTACTACAATTACACCGTATGGTTCAAACTAACAGACAAGACCCACTACGGAACAATAATCACTATAGGCGGAGCTATCTTAACAATAGCATTTAACTTTGTTCTCATTCCGATAGCTGGATATTACGGAAGTAGCTGGGCAACTGTATTGGTTTATTTCTCCATGATGGGTACTTGTTATTTGCTCGGGCAAAAATATTATCCCATCCCCTACAGAATTCTTTCAGACTCGATGTACATTATCGGTACGAGTCTTCTTATTTACCTGGTAAATGAAATTACAATAGAAAGCCTCTACATTTCGGTGAGTCTTCATGCTGCTGTTATCATAGCCTTTATTGCACTCGTTTATGGTATTGAAAAGAAGGATTTTCGCACAGCGTGAAAGCCAATCTATATTGTAATTCCAGAACTTTATTAAATGCTTTTCGATCTACCCTTTCATGCAAACAGGTAGCAATTTATTCCTACCTTTACTCGTTCAAACGCAACGTATTGAAAACAAAAATCACCCTTATCGTAGTAACGCTTAGTCTTTCTTTTTTTAGTCTTTCAACGTTTGCACAAAAGGACAAAAAAAAGAAATCCGAACCCGTTTATTCCTCGGCACGAATCGCTGAGGCCGAGCGTATTTTTACGGAAGGGGAAAAGTTTTTCATCCTGGAAGACTATACCAAAGCTCTTTTTTATTTTCAACAAGTGTTGGAGTACAGTCCCTCCAATGCAACTGTATATTATAAGATAGCCGAGATCTATTTGAAGGGAAGTAAGGAAGAAGATTTAATTCAGGCCGCGCAAAACATTGAGAGTGCTCTTCGTATAGATAAAAAAAATAAATACTTCTATCTGTTGGCATCTCAAATCTATGCTACACAGCATCAGTTTGGTAAGGCATCGCAGGTGCTGGAGACCATGATGAAAGAAATAAAGGACAGCGAGGAGCACCTATATGAATTAGCGGCCACCTATTTGCAAGACAACCGATTAGATGACGCGCTGAACGTCTACAATCAGGCTGAAACATCACTGGGCATAACGGAACTTTCATCTTTGCAGAAGCAGCGCATTTATTTAATCAAGGGTAAATTGAATGAAGCTATTGCCGAGGGCGAAAAATTAATTCGTGCCTATCCAGACGAAGAACGATATGTGATGGGGCTCGCTGAAACACTCGCACAGCACGGGCGCGCAGCAATGGGCATTGTGTATTTAGAAAAATTTATTGCCGATCATGCCGATGCGGGAAGTTCAAAAATGCTGCTGGCTGGTCTCTACCGCGAATCAGGTCAGGAACAGAAATCGCGTGAATATGTATTGAGTGTTTTTGATGATCCTCAGGTAGAGGTGAGCAGCAAAGTATTAATGCTTGGCACATACAATGCAGCACTATCCCAAAACAAGAGCAAAAAAATAAACGATCCTGATCTTGAAAATTTTGTTCTGTCGCTTTTGAAAAAATTGGAAGAAGGTTATCCACGCGATCCTGATGTTCATCTGGTGGGCGGAGATCTCTACTTGATGCTTGAAAAAAATGAGGAAGCACGTAATGAATACTCAAAGGCAGTTCGTTACGGTGCCAGCAGTTTAGAAGCATGGCAAAATCTTTTATTTATCGAAACGCAAGCTGGACTTTCAGACAGTGTCATTGTTCATTCAGAGCAAGGGTTGGAATTATTCCCTAATCAGGGAATGATTTATTACTTCAATGGTGTGGCTCACCTTCGAAAAAAAAATTATAGAGAAGCTGTTCAAACACTTGAGCAATCGCGGAAGCTTTCAACCAACAATCCTAACCTTCTGGGTGAGGTAAACAGTATGTTGGGAGATGCTTACAATGCGTTGAAGGAAAATGAAAAATCCGACAAAGCCTATGAAGATGCCCTTGCTTCAAATCCAAACAATGAATATGTGTTGAACAATTACAGTTATTACTTGGCTTTGCGCAAAGTGAATTTGGAGAAAGCTGAACGCATGTCAGCGTTGCTGATTAAAAGCCATCCCGATAATGCGGCCTATCTTGATACCTACGCTTGGGTGCTCTATCAAGAAAGTAAATACAAAGAGGCAAAAAAAATAATGGAAAAAGTATTCCCTCTTGGGAAGGTCAATGCCGTTCACCATGAACATTTCGGAGATATCTTATATCAACTTGGCGATATCGATGAGGCGGTAGAGCAATGGCAAAAAGCAAAATCATTGAACGGTAATAGCGAAGTACTCAATAAAAAAATTACAAACCGCAAAATCTACTAATGAGTACCTTAGCAACAAAAAATTTGGAGCTTCCACCGTCCAACTTCAAAATTACTATGCAAAAAATTGTAGTTGCTCTCCTTAGCATCTTGATATTGGCTGGGTGCCATCACAAAATTGTTCCAACACTTCCACCTCCGCCCAAGTCAATAGATATTCAGGAAATTGATTTTGAATACATGCATGGCAAAGCAAGGCTTGTTTTCCGTGACAATGCAAAAGAGCGTGAAGTAAAAGCCCACATAAGGATTCGCAAAGACAGTGTAATATGGATGAAGCTTACCGTAGTAGGTGTGCAGGGAGGAATGGCTCTTGTCAACCAAGATTCCATTACCATCGTTAGCAACTTGGATAAGGAATATTATGTTTTTGACTATACAGAATTATCGAAGCGATTTAATTTTGAGGTAAACTATAAAATAATTCAAGCTGCTCTTTTGGGCAATCCTATTCAGGCTAAAAAAGCGGAAGACGAAGTGGGCGAAGATTCCTTTTTTAATAAGATCAACCAGAAGAACGGTTCTGTGATGATTCAAAATTTAATTAATAAGAGCACTAAGAAACTGGAGCGAGTTGATCTTACCGAGTCAGGCACCGGCAATTCAGTAAAAATTAATTATTCCGATTTTCAACCGGTTGGCGACAAATTGTTTCCTTACAAAGGAATGATTGATGTGATTTACAAAACTGTATCGGGTGTTGTGAACAACACCATTATTTTTGAATACAGTAAAGCCGAGGTGGGTAATAAAGAACTACGCTTTCCTTTCAACATTCCAAAGCGGTATGATCGCAGGTAGGAAAAATTTTATCTTCATACTTTACTTTTCATTCCTTCCATTTTTTGTTTTCGCTCAAAAAAATAAATCTCAATTACAAAAGGAGAGACAGCAAAATCTCGAGCGGATCAAGGAAACTGAAAAAATCCTAGAGGAGACCACGCAAGAGAAAAAAACTTCACTAGGTGAACTCACAGCACTAAATAGGCGGATCGAGCAGCAAGAAACATTAGTGGGATCAATTAAAGGTGAGATCTCATTACTTGATAACGACATTACCGAAGACAATCAAATTATTGAGGCCCTTGAGAAAGATGTGAGGGAATTAAAAGATGAATATGCC
>DASYTA010000653.1:0-3357 GCA_036002745.1 Cyclobacteriaceae bacterium
GATTCAATGAAAGTTCGTTTGTACCATGGTTCTTACCATGATGTGGACTCTGATTCATTGTCATTCGAATTGGCCGCACGTATAGGCTTCAAAGAAGCTGCGCGTAAATGTGGTCCTCAGTTGTTGGAACCGATCATGGCAGTAGAAGTAATTTCTCCTGATGAATACACTGGTTCTGTAACTGGAGATCTTAACCGTAGAAGAGGTTTGATGAAAGGAATGGATACTCGTGGTGGTGCTCAAGTTATCAAAGCAGATGTTCCTCTTTCGGAATTATTTGGTTATGTAACTGATTTGCGTACGATCACTTCAGGTCGTGCTTCGGCATCCTTAACGTTCTCACATTATTCGCCAGTACCTAAGAACTTGGCCGATAAGGTGATTGAAGAAGTAAAAGGAGCAGCAGCAGTTGCGAAGTAATTGATGATGGTAATTAGAAAATAAACATTCCCAGGCGGGGAGTAAAATAAAAAAAGATGAACCAAAAAATTAGAATTAAACTTAAGTCGTACGATCACAACCTCGTTGATAAATCTTCTGAGAAAATCGTGCGTGCAGTGAAAGCTACTGGCGCTGTAGTTAGCGGCCCAATTCCATTGCCAACTGAAAAAGAAAAATTCACTGTGCTTCGTTCACCTCACGTTAACAAAAAGTCACGTGAACAATTTCAACTTTGCACTTATAAGAGATTGGTTGACATCTATTCAGGAAGCCCTAAGACGGTTGATGCCCTGATGAAACTTGAACTTCCTAGTGGAGTTGATGTAGAGATCAAAGTATAGTTATCTATCCTATTAAAACACGAAGCATCCCGGTTTCGCCAGGATGCTTTTCTTTTGTCTTATAAATTTCAAATGGCCTTACTCGAAAAGAAATTATTTGTAAAAAAATCCACACTGCCTGGTGCAGGGAAAGGACTCTTCACTAAAGTGTTCATTCCAAAAGGGACACGCATAGTTGAATACAAAGGTGAAGTGCTTACCTGGAAAGAAGTGGAGAAAATGGCCGACGACAGAAATGGTTATGTTTTCTACTTCAGCAATAAGTATTGTATTGATGCGTGGAAGACTAAAAAATCCGTGGCACATTTTGCCAATGATGCAAAAGGCCTAACCCGAATTGAGGGGATTAAAAATAATTCGGAATACGTCACCGAAAAGAAGCGATGCTTCATTGAAACCATAAAAGACATACCTGCTGGTTCTGAAATTTTAGTTGGCTATGGAGCAGAATATTGGCAAGTGATTCGCTACAACGTACGTTTGGAGCAAAAGAACAGAGAGAAGGAGGGAAAGAAAAAAGTAGCAGACGAATTACCTCATCATAAAGCAGCTAAAAGAACGAAGCTGCATCACTAATAGTCTTTATTTAGAAGGCTCGATCAAGTCCCACAAATTGCCATAGAGGTCGGCAAAGACGGCCACAATTCCGTACTCTTCTTTGGAGGGTTCTCTCACAATAGTTATCCCGTTCTTTTTCAGGTTATTGAAATCTTCTTGAAAATTGTTGGTGTGCAGGAATAGAAAGACACGGCCACCGGTTTGATTACCGATTCTGCTTTTTTGCTCATCGTTCGCCGCCTTTGCGAGCAATAGACAACATCCATTAGATCCAGGCGGTGAAACCAAAACCCATCGTTTTGTTTCGCTTAAAGCAGAATCTTCGACTAATTTGAAGTTTAGTTTTTCAGTATAGAATTTAATTGCCTCATCATAATCCTTTACCACCAAGGCAATATGCATGAGGTGCTGCGAAGGCATCTATTGTAGAATAAATGAGAGCGGCAATTCTTGGCGTGAGCTATTAAACCCATATAATAATACGCGGCCTTTATATTTGCTGAAAAAGTCAATCACATCTTGTGGGTCTTTCACACGTTGGCGGTTAATGTGTGTGAGCGTATAATTTTCAGGAAGTCCGATTTTTTTGAATAGACCATCACGGAGCTTACTAATTTTAATGCCATAGTCAACGGCTTCGAGGTTAGCTCCTGTAGTTGCATCGCTAACTATTTTTCTTTTGACAATGTTGCTGTCGCCACTCTTATTTAGCAAAGTGACAGTCGTTGTTGCAGTCTTTCCGTCGCGGACATAGGTAATAGAAATTTTGTCTCCAGGATAACGATAGCTTAGCTCTTCTTCAAAGGCACTTTCACTATTGATGTCGATAGAATTGAGTTTTGTAATAATATCTCCTTCTTGTAATCCAGCATTCGTTGCTGCTCCGGTGCGATCGACGCTCCCAAGCAGCACTCCTTTGAACTCTTTCACATTTACATCAAGGTCATACTTCTTTGCATTTTGGAAATCGTATTCGATTACCTTACCACCAAAAATAGCTTTCTGAGAAATGCCGTATTTCACTAAATCGTCAACCACTTTTTTCGCAATGTCAACAGGAACTGCAAACGCATAACCTGTGTATGACCCAGTGCGAGATAGGATTGCCGTGTTGATTCCAACGAGCTCACCATTTCTGTTTACCAAAGCTCCCCCGCTATTGCCTGGATTAATCGCGGCATCGGTCTGAATAAATGATTCGATTGGAAATTTGTCTTCAACAATATTTATCCTTCTGCCTTTCGCGCTAACAATTCCAGCAGTAACTGTTGAGGAAAGCGAAAACGGATTACCAACTGCTACCACCCATTCACCAACGGCGAGGTTTTTAGAATTACCAAGAGTAATCGCGGGCAGATTTGTTTCCTTGATTTTTAAAACAGCCAAATCCGTTGATGGATCTGTGCCGATCAGCTCTGCTTCATAAGATTTTTTGTTATACAATACCTGAATTTTTTCTGCTGCATCTACAACATGGTTATTGGTTACAATAAAACCGTCAGACGAGAAGATCACTCCTGAACCTGAGCTTACCTGAGTTTGCTGACCACCACCACCAAAAAGTAAATCCCAATAAGAATAGCTGGCACCGGTTTGCGAGATGCTGTTGATGTACACTACGCTGGGTGTAGCTTTCGCAGCGGCTAAACTGAAATCAATATTGTTGTCCGCGGGAGCTACAGATGTTGTAGTTGTAGTTGCAGATTGAGGTTGATAAATTGAAGAAGTATTGTAGTCAGCTACAGGAATATTTTGTAACTGCGTTTCAGATATTTTAGATTGATGATATTGAAAGAACGCGTAAGCACCAGCTAGTCCAGCCAGAAAGCCTATAACAATAGTTTTGAGGGAATTCATTAAAAATTTTATTTAAAACAACAACGCAGAAACAAAGATCATTGTTTCTGCTACCAGACAAAATTCAAACCAAAGTTGAAAAAGGAAATTTTGACAGGCTTAATTCTTCTTTTTAAAAGCAGATTTAAAAGCATTCTCCAATTCTTCTCCCGCTTTTTTT
>DASYTA010000654.1:0-2575 GCA_036002745.1 Cyclobacteriaceae bacterium
CCTCGTCTCTTTGTTTGCTTCCTCATTATATGAAATATACTCGTCTTTAGTTTTTTGATTTTTGCCGTTATAGCTTATTGTTTTCCTTGCCCAAAAACCTGTACTGTCAAAAGTTCCATAATATGAGAGTATCTCAGCTAACAAATTATCTTTATAAACATATTTTGTAAGATATGTTTTAGAAAGAGGTTGATTGGAATACTTCTTATATGTTAATATTTCAATCAAATTATTGTTGTCGTCAAAATTCCTTTCTATCACATTGTCTTCATTCATATCTTCATTAAAGCCATTTTCCCTAATTAGGTTACCATTCCTATCGAAATTTTCAACCTTGTATAGTCCTGATTTTGTTTTAAATATTTTTTCGGCATTATTCGATGCAACGTTGCCAATTAAAGCATAACATTCGATTTTCTTTATTTGTCTATTTTTCATTTTAGGTGCGCAACTAATGATAATTAGAAAAACACCTACAAGAAAGCGATGGTCGAATTTTATAATCCAAAATTTTAAAATGAAATCTGACATAATCCTTGCGCCGTTAAGTATTCCATTTTTTTAGCTTCGACATGGCCTGCCGCTGACGTCTCGTTACTTACACTATTGCATAAACCCTCTATCACTTTGGCTAAGATAGATTTTTGAAACAAGTTATCAAGGAGCAACTTGCCAGTATTTGAATTACACATCATCTGTATGCTCTCACAAACATGCAAGCGATCCAAGAAGAGGTAGCGAGGAGATTTATGGCAGTCACGTTGATTGGTTCTTCTCAGTATCCATATGGTTCAAATGCTTGCTCACTTCTTTAAGTTGAGTGTTCAGTTCATCTGCATTTGATTTTATTTTGGGTAAATATTCACGGAGTGCTTTTTCTGAGTTGGGCTCCAGATTAATTAAATGAATGAGTCCCATGATGCGAGCCAGCGGACTTCTTACCTGATGAGCGTGAAGGTGGGCATACTCGTTCATTTTTTCTTCCTGAGTTCTTAGTCTCTCGGTGTTGTTGTTAATGATAGACTCCAGTTCTTCATTGATCTGCTCAATTTCTTCTTTTTGATTATGGATTGCTTCGTTCTGCCGGGTTAGTTGAGCTTGTTTCTTTTCATAACCTGTTTTAAAAAAATACAGTGTTAGAAAAATGACGATGCCAGTGAGGAAAATATTCCAATAGTAAACACCATCACTTTCCAGTAGAATAGAAGGCTTCACTATGGCGAAAAAATATTGGACAGCAAGAAGGCTCATCATTGAAATAATAAACAGCGAGATATAATCTTTTGGTGAAGAGAAAAACAACATTGGTAAAACAGCAATGGCCAAAAGGATGTAATCAAAGCCAGCGCTCTTTCCATGCACAAGGCTGGCGGTAATCTGTAATGTAGTTACCAGCAGAAACGTGAGATAACGAGATGTGTAAAAAAAACCCTTTCGATGAAGTACAAGCAGAATGATAAGACAGACAAGCTCAATAAGCACTAGCAGAAAAGGCCAATTGGGATGCACGTCTCTAAAGAATACACATAGAAAAGTTACATCGGCAATTGCAATCAGCAACAAGTAATTGAAATTGCGGTAAACACGATTGGCATCATCATCTAATGCAGGATGTGTTTGTATGGATTTCCAAAGATCCTTCATAAACGTAAAAGATCGATTTACTCAAATATAGCTCTTGTGCCTGGATTGTTGATTGGGCTAGCGTCAAGTTAACTTTTGGCCTTGCCAGTATTTGAATTATCCATCATCTTTATGCTTTCACAAACATGCAAGCATTCCTTCAAGAGTTAGCCCAGGAGATTTATAGCAGTCACGCTGATCTTTCAAAAATCACTGTAGTGTTTCCTAATCGAAGAGCAACACTTTATTTCAGAAAATATTTAGGCGAGCTGATTTCGAAGCCGGTGTTTTCGCCCAAGCTTCTCACGTTTGAAGATTTTGTTTTAGGACTCTCGCCTTTGCGTGTGCTTGATAAACTAGATCTTGTTTACAGACTCCACCAATCGTATAAAGAAACCATGGGACTGGAGGCTGAGCCATTTGATCAATTTTTTATGTGGGGCGAGATGCTGCTTCGCGATTTTGATGAGACGGATCGCTACATGATTGATGCCAAGATGCTCTTTGCTGACCTCAGTAGCTTGAAGGAGCTCGATGCTGGTTTGGATTATCTCACCGAAGAGCAAATCACTTTTCTCAAAAACTTCTGGCAAGGTTTTGAGTCAGAGCTTTCGGTGAACAAAAAGAAATTTTTGGATGTATGGAAGAAACTTTATCCACTTTATAAAAATTTCAACGAACAACTTTCCAACGATGGTCTTGCCTACGAAGGCAAGCAACATCGATTGGTGGCGGAAGAATTGTTGAGCGGGAAAATCAAACTCCCTTATGCAGCGAGTGAGGTGAAACAATTATGGTTTGCTGGGTTCAACGCATTAACCAAAGCAGAAGAAAAAATTATTTCATTTGCGGTAGGGCAAGGCTTTGCTACGGCACGCTGGGATACTGATCAATATTATTTAAATGATGAAAGCCAAGAGGCGGGTGTTTTTTTTCGCTCGTATCGTCATCA
>DASYTA010000655.1:0-13146 GCA_036002745.1 Cyclobacteriaceae bacterium
GCTTATGAGATAACCTTCTTCTTTCTTATAACAAACCCTTTTCTTCCAACATCATCCGAATCTTTTTATGGTTATCCCAAAATTTCTTTTCGATGGTGATCATTGCTTCCTTAAACTCAGGACGGTTGCGAATTTTATCAAACAATGGTTCGTCGGCCATAAAGAGAATCCAGTATTGATAGTCATTTTCATTTGAAAATAGCTTCATATGATCAAGTGCCTTTTGTTGATCGCCCAACCAGGCATAATATGCCATCAAACTCAAGTCTTTATAAATTGATTTATCACTGAAGGCATACTCCTTATATATTCTAAAGTATTCTTTTGCTTCTTCTTTCATGCCGAGCTTGTCCCACACAATACCCATCTTTAAACTTTCACCTCTGAAGATATCTACCTTGAGCAATTTTTGCATTGCATTAAATCTTTTGTAATACCGATATGCAGCTTTGTAGTCTCCTTTAAAGTAGTAGGATTTTCCAATCTCCTGCATTAAGTAAAATCGTGAAATGGTGTCTTTGTTCAGCTCTTTAATCAAACGTAGTCTAGTTTGTTCGGCATCCTTGGTTTTTGCGAAAAGGACTCCAATTTTAAGCCATCCGGCAAATTGACTATTTGGATCGAAAGCCAATGACTTATCAACGTACTTCATCGCTTCATCAACGAACCCCGTTTGTATCAAGGCGTTGCCCAGGTGCATGTATGTGAAACTTTGGGACGCAGAATCAGCGGCCACATTTATACGCGCACCCATGAGGGCATATTGTAAATATTTAGCTGTATTAGGAACGAGACCATTATATAATTCAGAAAGAAAATGAATTGTCAGGCCCGAGTTAGGATTGTATTCCAGCGCCTTTTCGAGATAAGGAATCGCTTCGTTATATTCTTTATTATGCATGTAGGACAGCGCCTTTGCTACAAGGCTTTCGTCAGACTTTGAGTCGTACAGCCAAGCTTTGTCGGCATAGTCACTTATTTTATCGGTATACTGAGGCTCTGGCCGAAAATAATCCAAATAATAGTAAGAGATAACCGCTCCGGCATATGCCAAGCCAAACTTATTATCTTGTTCAATAGCTTTATTAAAAAAGACGATTGCTTTATTCAGATCTGGTCGCTCACTGCGAAACAATTCTTCTCTTCCTTTTAAAAAGTAATCGTACGCGACTAAATTCTCCGTTGGGATTTTTTCAATTTTCTTTCGCTCTTCCGGAGTGATGATGGCTTGAATTTCTTCTACAATGTTTTTGGCCACTTCTTGTTGCAGCGCAAAAATGTCTTTTGCCTCTCTTTTATATTGTCTTGCCCAAAGGTGCTTGTCGCTTGGACCTTCAATCAATTGTACGTTCAATAAAATTTGATTACCGATTTTTTGGCCACTGCCTTCTACAAAGTAATTCACGTTTAATTCTCGAGCCATTTCAGGAATGGATTTGCGCTGGCTCCTGTATTTTTCGGAGGAGGTGCGGCTGATCACCTTTAAGTCTTCAATCCTTTGGAGGTTGGTAAGAGTTGACTCCATCAATCCGTTGATCAGGTAAACATTGGTAGTGTCGTTGCTATCATTTTTAAAAGGCAAAACAGCGATTGACTTTTCTAATGGAGTTGATTTGTTTGAAAGATTATAATAAAGGAATAGGCCAATGGCAATGACAAGGACTAACGTCACAGATGAGATGATCAGCACCTTTTGGTTTCGGTTCGAAATCGAGGTCAGCAATGGTTTTATTTCTTCAGGGCTTCGTTTTCCTACTTCACCTGGAGGAAACCCGTACAATTCACGAAAGCATTTGATGAAATAAGAAGTGCTGCTGAAACCAACCTGATGAGAAACTTCCGACACGTTCAGCGAAGTTTTTTGGAGCAAGTCCATTCCCTTTTTCAGGCGAGTGTCGCGAATCAGTTGATTGACTGAAAGGTTAAGTTCCTTCTTCACTTTTCGCAACAAGTTAGACCGGCTCATATTCATTGCATCGGCCAATTCAGACACACCAAACTGTTCGTTGGAAATGTTTTTCTCTACTTGAGCCGTGAGTTGGCTTAAAAATTCATTTGAGATTGGAGATTCAGTCATGGATGGATGGGCTGACTTGTGGGCTGTTTTGAATAGCGAATTTACCCCAAAAACTGCATTTGCGTCATAATTTATATCGATGCATCAATATTTATACTGTTTTCAGCAAATGTGATGGTTTTGTCCGCAGGGTTGTTTAGCCATGGCTTGATGGTAGCGCGTTCTTTACGTCATTAAAAATTTAAAAAATAACGCCATGAAAACACAAACAAAAAACCTAGTAACTCGGATCGCATTTTTTACTTTATTAGTAGCGACTGCTTCTTGCGCCCAAAAGAAAGAGACGGGCTCTGCAACGAAATCGGATGTGAAAGCGCCCGAAGTCGATATCCACACAGCAGTTGTTACCGATAACCTAGCTGCATTGAAGCAACATATTGCCGCAGGCACTGATATTAATCAAAAAGATCCCTTCGGTGGATCAAGCCCGTTGATCTCTGCTGCGGTGTTCGGAAAAACGGAAGCTGCAAAAATTTTAATTGATGCTGGCGCTGACATCAACTTCACTAACAACGATGGCTCCACAGCATTACTTAGTTCTGCATTCTTTTGTCGCCCCGAGATTGTGAAACTTCTACTTGACAAACATGCAGATAAAACGATCAAGAACAAGTATGGCCAAACTGCTTATGAAACCGTAGTTGGTCCTTATGATCAAGTGAAGAGTGTTTATGAAACGATGCAACAAATGCTCGGGCCAATGGGGTTGAAGCTTGACTATGCATACGTCGAAAAAACTCGTCCGGTAATTGCCGCGATGCTTAAGTAATGCAACGGTCGTGATAATGATGTGTCTTTGAAATAACAACAGAAAAAATGCAAACCACTAACAGAAGATACTTTATTGACTGGATTAGAGTAATTGCCATCGGCTTGCTCTTGCTCTATCATGTAGCGATTGGCTTTCAGCCATGGGGCATGATGATCGGATTTATTGCTAACCAAAAGTCATGGGCGTCCTTATGGATTCCCATGACTATGCTTAACGTATGGCGGATACCACTTTTATTTTTCGTTTCAGGAATGGGCGTGTACTTCGCCATTCAAAATAGAAACTGGAAAGAATTGATCATGGAGCGTACGTGGAGAATTTGGCTTCCTTTTGTTTTTGGTTTTTTTTGCATCGTTCCGATTCATGTGTACATCATGCAGTTGTATTACAAGCGAGACATTAGTTATATTCCTAATGCGGGGCATCTGTGGTTTTTAGGAAACATCTTCAGTTACGTTTTAATTTTTTCGTCGTTGTTTTTTTATTTCAAGAGAAACGAAAATGGAAAAGTTGTTACCGCGATAAAAAAGATTTTTAGCAACCCATTAGGCTTGCTTCTAGTCATTGCAGCTTTTATTGCTGAAGCACTAATCATTAAACCTTATCCTTATGAATTGTATGCTATGACGTGGCATGGCTATTTTTTAGGATTGCTGGCTTTCTTCTTCGGATTTTGTTTTGTATTAGCCGGCGATCCCTTTTGGAATATGATAATGAAATGGCGTTGGGTCTTCGTGTCGGTGGCGATATTACTTTTTATACTTCGGATTAATTATTTCAAATTAAACGTGCCTGCTTATTTATTGGTAACGGAGTCAGACTGCTGGATATTTTCAGTTTTAGCTTTTGGTTGCAAGTATTTGAATCGTCCTGGCAAAGTACTTACCTATCTGAGTCAGGCAGCTTACCCGGTTTACATTATACACATGGTCTTTTTATTTCTAGGTTCGATGTTGATATTTCCTCTCGAGCTCGATGTTCGCCTTCAGTTTGTTTTGGTGCTGCTCTTTACATTCGCCGGATGTTTTACCGTTTATGAATTGATAATCCGGAGAATAAATTTTGTGCGTCCGCTGTTTGGGTTGAAGAGAAAGTGATTGCCTTACTTATACGGTACGCCTGAGGCGTGAAGATGAACAATCAACCATTTGTTGTTTCGTTTCTCCAAAATAAGAGTACGCCTGCCAAACAAATCAGGATCATTAAGATGAAAACTAACGATGGCGCAATTATTCAACATTTGAACTCGGACTTCTTTCGGCTGAATATCAATCTTCGACTTGTTGTGTTGCTTTGCATTTTCAAAAACTTTACTGAAGATATTGAGCACTTCTTCGCCGTTTTCGGTGCGCGCCGGATGATTGGCAGATGGCGGAAAGAAAGCTGTAGCATCCTTTGCAAAGTATTGCCGAAACTCTTCCCAGCGCAGGTTGCTAAATGCATCTACAAAATTGTTCACTGTTTTGATCACTTCAATTGAGTCTGCTTTAGAAGTTGCCCTGGATTGACCAAATGAATAGGAAGTATATAGTATCAGAGCGAGACAAATAATTATGTTTTTCATTTTTAAGATTGTTTTGCTTGATCTTGATCGTCTGAACTATCGATGGCATCCATTACAGAATGAACAATCTCATCTAATTTTTTAGCAGACTCGTTTAAATGAGAGATAATAATTTTATCCTCTTCTTGTAATTTCATCATTTCGATCAGAGAAACCAGGCCGAGAATGGTTGCGAGTGGCGATCGTAGTTTATGTGCAGTGATAAAGGCGTATTCTTCCAGCGCCTTGTTTTTGTTCACGAGTTCGCTTGTCCGTTCTTTGATCATCCTCTCGAGATTATTATTGATGGCCTGAATCTGATCGGCCTGCGCTTCAATTTCTACTTTCTGTTCTTTTAATTGATTCAGATTTTGGCGCAATCTTCGGAATAAGATGATAATCACAAGAAGGAGAACTGAAACAACAGAAATGATAATAAGCAGGTAGACTAGTCTTTGATTTGTATCCTGTATCGTGAGGTCTTGAACGTTAAGTTTCGTTTGTTGAATGTCCTTTTCCTTATTCAAGAGGCTCACCTCATTTTCAGGATTGAATGTTTCGATGAAATGATACAGATCAAGATTTACATACTTGGCAATGATGGATTCAATGTCTTGTTTGAACTCCGCACATGCGAAGTATTCGTTCAAAGGCAAATTCCAATCGCTTCCCTTTGGCAAACCAATTCCACGGCCTTCATATCTTTTCGTCAGATAATTTTGCCGGTTCACTTTTGCCGCACCCTTATCTAAGTTCATGAGATAAACAGGGAGACTGATGTAGCCAAAACTTTTTCTGCGAGCATTTAGAACATTAATTAATTCTTCGCTGGCTCCGTTATACTCGATATTAAATGGTATTTTATTCTCATCTCTTAATTGAATCAATTCCTTTTCCAACACTGTTCCTTGTGAGGTTAGCGCCGTTGTGCCTTGTAAATATTTTTTGAGGTCTTCTTTTGATTTGACGATAGGGATATCGGGTGTAGAAACAAGCACGGCGATGTCGGCCATGTAGGAAGGCGAAAAATTCATGAAACTTCTCCGTTCTTTGGTGAATGAAAATCCGGCCAGGCCGAAAACGCCTTCCCGTTCTTTTTTCATTTGAGTCAAGACATTATTAAATCTTTCTTCTTCTTTCCAGTGCAACGTGAGTTCGACGGCATAGTGTTCATGAAGATACTTCTGAAACCCCTCCATGATCTCCACCTCGATACCGCGCATATGGCCAGCAGCATCCTTATAACTGAACGGATTGTTCGCGAACCAAAAGACGGTGACGGTGCCTTTCTTTGATTCTTTGATGCCCTGCCAGCTTATCCAATTCTCCTGCGAGAGAGCAGATGAGAGATTAAGCCAGAGAACGAGCAACAGAAAGGTAAACCGCATGGAATAACCATTTTAAAAATGGCTGAGATATATTACAGTAATTTAAGAAATGTCACCGTATCAAACGCTATTTTGTGATGGCTGGTTACTTCAATGTTTTTTTATATTCAGCTTCATCAAAGCCTAACAGAAGCACTTTATTACTCTCCTCAATCAGCGGCCGTTTGATGACACTTGTTTTCTCCATCATTAGCGCAATGGCTGATTTCTCATTGACTACTTTCTTTTGAACCGCTTCGTCCAATTGCCGCCAGGTAGTGCCGCGTTTGTTAACGAGGCTTTCCCAACCTATTTGCTTGCTCCACGCTGTGAGTTTGGCTTCCGTGATTCCTAATTTTTTATAATCATGAAACTCAAATTCAATTTTGTTTTTGTTCAGCCATTCGAGGGCTGACTTCACGGTGTTGCAATTCTTAATGCCGTATACAATCATAACTTATGGTCAATTAGGATGAGGATTTGCTGTCAAGTAAATATAAAATATCTAAATTTAGAATTGTGAAAATAATCTGCCTTCTTATTGCAGTTTGTTTAGGTCGTCGAGTGTACGGCCAAAGTCCGATTGAGTTGGATAAAGAAAATGGATTTGGCGATTATAAGATTGGAACCAAACTGTCTTCCATAGACGTCAAGAAATTAAAACTTCTTGACGAAAATCCGCAAAACCAACTATTCAAGGCAAAGGAAAAAGCAATCATCAATGGAATGAAAGGTGGAGAAGTTGAACTTGTCTTTTACAGAGGCAGACTTGTGGAGATCACCGTTGTATTTCGAAGAAGAACCGCCGATGAATACGATAGTTTGCTCCAAACCTTAGAGCAGCAATATGGACATCCAAAAGATAAATCATATAGTAAAAAGAAACCGACTTATCTCACAACCTTTGATAAGATCCTTGAATGGGAAGGTTTGGTGATGGGCTTACAGTACAATTATGACGTGAGCCACAAAATCATTGAACTTATTTATTGGGGATTAAAAGAGAGAACTCCAAAGGCCAAAGAGAATTTTTAGGTTCCTGGTTAGCTTCATTCAAGTACTTCTTAAAAAAAATCTATATTCATAGCGTATGGACGCTCAATGTAAAACCTGTCATGGCCCGCTGATTCAGAAGAACAGGATCGTTTTATTTTCAGTAGGCGTAATAATGCTTGCCTTGGCAGTTGCGGGCTTTTTAATTTCCATGTTATGGATTTTATCCATTCCACTTTTTCTGGTAGGCGGTTATTTGATAACATGGAGTACCATCGGAAAAGGGTTGTGGTGCCGCCAATGCAAGAAGTTCTAACCTTCACGACTTTAGAACGGTACACAACTGGTTAAAAGCTGGTAATCCCGTTCCAATGTTTGGTACTTTCTTACTTATTGGAATCCACATAGAGAAATGAACCGTTACACTGATTTTTAATAAATCAGATTACGCTCATTTATGACTCACACCAGCACTTTCATTGCTATTGATCTTGATAAACAAGCTCGCACCAAATCCAGAATTCAGTCGATTGACCTTCTTCGTGGAGTCGTAATGATTATTATGGCGATTGATCACATTCGCGATTATTTCCATTACGAGGCTTTCTTTTTTAGTCCCACCGACATTAGTCAAACAACGACTGCGATTTTTTTCACTCGGTGGATAACTCACTTGTGTGCACCAACATTTATTTTCTTAGCTGGCGTTTCGGTTTATTTCATCCGGCAGCAAAAAAGCCAAAGGCAAACCGCTACCTTCTTATTAACGCGGGGATTCTGGCTTATAGTATTACAATTTACGGTTATCCGTTTCGCCTGGAGTTTTGATCCGTTATTTCATTACAATGCCCACGCGATTATATCCGATATCGGTTTATGCATGATGTTGTTAGCGGCACTAATCTATCTTCCCTGGAATGCCATTCTGATTATCTCATTAATGATGATTGTTGGTCACAACTTGCTGGATGGTGTATCATTTGCTTCGGGCTCGGTAGCTTCGGTTATTTGGTCATTGCTGCACGTCAACACCAATTATGATTTCGGCAATGGCTACTCGTTCGAAATTTTCTATCCGATCATTCCTTGGATTGGGGTTATGGCGTTGGGCTATTGCGTGGGCCGATTGTTTGATAACGAATATTCATCTGATTACCGAAAAAAATTTCTTCTCCGAACTGGAATAGTGAGCTTGGTATTTCTTCTTCTGTTGCGATACATAAATGTCTATGGAGACCCTGCACCATGGAGCACGCAAACAGAATGGTCGAAGACGGTGCTTTCATTTTTGAATTTTCAGAAATATCCGCCGTCGTTATTTTATGCAGGCGTCATGTTGGGGATTTCGTTTATCCTGCTCGGCCTGATGGAAGGAAAAAATCTTGATCGATGGAAGCCGGTTATCCTCTTCGGGAAGGTGGCGTTATTTTATTATGTGATGCATATATTAGTGATCCATATTTTCGCGATGATCACAGTGGTTATGTCTGGTCTTCCGTGGCAAACGATGATTTTCTCCGGACCAATAAAAGCAGGCTCGTTACTATTGAAAGGAAAATTCGGATTTAGCATCGGCTACGTTTATTTGGTATGGTTAGTGGTCATCTTATTTCTCTATCCTCTTTGTGTGTACTGGAACGATTTCAAGACTCGTAACAAAAACAAGTGGTGGGTAAGTTATGTATGATAGATCGATCGAAAATTTCTTTTTCAATTCAAAACCGATGAGACACAAAACGATAAACCTAAAATAAATTATGAATCCAAATCCAAACAAAGCACTATGGGAAAAAGGCGACTTCACGCGCGTAGCCGACACGATGCGCGAAAGCGGAGTAGAACTTGTATCCAAACTTGGCATAACAAAAGGACTTAAAGTTCTTGACTTAGGCTGTGGCGATGGCACTACGGCAATACCAGAAGCAAAATTGGGAGCCAATGTACTCGGTGTTGACATTGCACGTAACTTGGTGGAAGCGGGAAACCGCCAGGCAAAACAAGAAGGACTCACCAACTGTATTTTTCAAGAAGGCGATGCCACCAACTTGAGTGAGTTAAAAGACGGAACTTTTGATTTGGTGGTAAGTATCTTCGGTGCCATGTTTGCGCCCAAACCTTTTGATGTTGCAAAAGAAATGGTGCGCGTTGCCCGCAAAGGAGGAAGAATAGTGATGGGCAACTGGATACCCGGTGATCCTACATTTGTTGCTCAAGTATTGAAAATAAGTTCATCATACACGCCACCCCCACCCGAAGGATTTATAAGTCCGATGTTGTGGGGTGTGGAGAGCAATGTTGTAGAGCGGTTTACCCAGGCAGGAATTCCGAAAGAGAATATTTCATTTGTAAAAGACACGTTTACATTTAACGCGCCTTATTCACCTGCAGAGTTCATTCATATATTCAGAAATTATTATGGACCTACCATGAATGCTTTTGAAGCCGCTGAAAAGAATGGAAAGGCTGCATTGCTGCAGAATGAACTAGAGACGTTATGTGCTAGTCAAAACAAAAGTAGTGATAAGAATACTACTTCAATACCGGCTACTTTCTTGCGAGTGACCGTGGTTAAATAGTTTTGATGACAAGCACCTTGACCAATTAATTAAGCGATTCGCATATTCGATCGAGGATGCGAATCACGAAATTGAGCAGGTGTAATTTTATTTATTTTTTTGAAAGCAGTGTAAAAAGCAGACAGTGTATTGAAACCACTTTCATAAGCAATAGCTTCAATCGTTAGCGTTTTGTTTCCGTCAGCGAGGAGCAGTTGTTCGGCTTTTTTTATGCGAGAGCTTGTCAGCAATTCTGAAAAGCTTTTCTCAAAATAAAAATTGATAGCCTTTGAAACGAGATAAGCCGGGGCCTTTACCCGAGATGCTAATTTGGTCACAGTTAGATTTGGATCGGTAAACAGTTCTTCCTCCGCCAGTAATTGTTTAATTCTCTTCCCTAACTCCTCAAGGATATGGTTTTCATCCGATTTCTTTTTTGATTCGTATGTGAAAAGTTTGGCACGAGGAATAGCCCACCATGAAAGAAAATAAAATAGAGAAGCTGCTGTTATTACAATAAGCCTGTAAACTATGGGATGATAAAAGAGAAGTTGCAAGACAAAGGTGATTCCAATGAGACTTATCCCATACAAAATGTAGTTGACCCATTTCCATTTTAAATCATCGGCTCGAAATTGTTCTTTGTTTTTCAGAACGTAATTCCATGTTAGCAACAGATAGCAAAAGAAATGAGTTGTAAATAGATAATAGCTAACATTCAAAAATTTCCATTGAGCTGCCAACATTACTATGAGTACGAGAAGCCCCGGTACGAAATGCCAATAATTTTTGGCCGAAAGTTTAAAACCTGAATCAAAAAGACTAAGAGTAAATAAATAGAGCAATGGGCCTATCTCAGCCATGGAGACAACCCCCACGGTGGAAAAGAAGTGAAGATAACCAGGCACAACAATTCCTGTTGCCGATTTTCCAACGCGCAAAGCAAGCATAATCAGGAGCAGACCTAATAGTCGGTTTGACTGCTTCTTATTAAGCGTAAAAAGCACCAATGCCCAAAAGAGCGCATGGCCTGCGGCTAGTGAACAAAAGATGAGAAGGAATTGCATACCAACGAATTTATAAAATGAATTCTCAATCAAGTGAAAATTCACAAATAACAACTTCTGATTCGCGAATCAGAAGTTAATTCAGGTGTTTACCAATGAAATTGCCTTCAAAAAAAGCATATGAAAAAAAATACATCGAGAAGGTACTTTATGAAAAGTGGACTTCTTATCACAACCAGTATCATTATGCCAAACTTAAATGAAGCTAAACCCTTAAACTTTATGACTATGCAAGACAAACCCGCTCCGCTAAGTGCCGAGTTAGTATTAGACTTTGTAAAAAACGCTCACGGTAATTTTGATAGAGTTATAGAACTGCTGGAAAAAAATCCTACTTTACTAAATGCATCGTGGGATTGGGGTAATGGCGATTTTGAATCGGGGATGGAAGCGGCAGGCCATACGGGGCGTGTGCAAATTGCAGAGTACTTATTATCAAAGGGAGCTAGAATGAATATTTTTTGTGCTGCTATGCTCGGACGAATGGATATTGTGAAGCCCACGCTGGAGGCATACCCGAATTTGAAAACATCAAAAGGGCCTCATGGTTTAGCGTTGATCCATCATGCAGAAAAAGGAGGAGAGAATGCGAAAGAAGTGCTAACGTATCTGAAAGAGATAGGTGCTGCTTAAGGGTATAACTCATCCAGATCGGGTGACGGTTGAAAATAAGGATCGAACTTTACCAGCAATTGCAACATAAATCATAATCAAATCGCCAGCAAATTGCGAACCTTGCGTTCGCTATGAAATCATTTAAATTATTCTTGTCTGTTGCAATCCTGGCGGTTGGCTGTGCACACGAAGCAACTTCACCAAAAAAAGATCTTAAGCTTCTTTCGGAGGAATACTATACTTACGACCCCACTTCCTTGTCACCCGATGGGTTTGTTCCATCATATAAATTGGCTTACCAATACGATCAGGGTAAACTTGTACAGACTGACGCGTATGATTATAATTCAGTAAGTAATAAATACGAACCAAGTTATCCTTTTGAAGAATATCATTATAACAATGATGGTAAGCTCACTGAACGGATAAAGTTTGTTGGCACATCAGGACTGCGTTTTATTTATGAATATCAGTACACCGATACTCAAACAAAGGTTTCCACATACGAGTCGAATGACGGAACCTCCAAAAACTTAACAGACTGGTATACGATAGATCGTACACCTTCCTCTTTGGATGTTAAGTATTATCAAGGTAATAACGAGTTGTATGACGAAGCTATCGTTGAGATTGATGCTAAGGGAAATGTTGTTAGTGTTAGTACAAACCCCTCGCTCTCAGTTGGAAAGATCTATTACATTTATGATCATGCACCTAATCCCTACAAATTTCCTGAGTTGAGTGGAGAATACCTGAGTGCGGGAAAGTATCAATCTGAAAACAACGTGATTGAAGTAACGAATGATTTGGATACGAAGTCAAAGCTCAGTATTACCTACAATACCAATGGCTACCCTGTAAGTATTATAACTACTTCCTCAAAAAGAGTATTGACCTATCAATAGGGTGATCGACTTGATAGGATTATTTATATTCACGCCACTAATCCAGACACAGTGGCCAATTTCTTACTTCGCTTTTGTGCTTTACTTATTCTCTTTTCCTCTTGCTCTGATAAAGGCAGGTATCAACCTATTACGGAAGATTTTTGTTCGAAGATAAAACCGGAATTTCATTCTTCATTATCAGATCAGTTGGCTCCCGTGGCTGCCTTGGCCGACTCAAGCACTGGAGTATTTACATTAGAGGAAGGTGACGCATCGATGATTACCCGAGCATGGCTTACCGAAGCCGCTGAAAAATCTATCGATATTCAATACTTTATTTTCTCAGCCGATAATGTAGGGTTGATTGCGTCAGACTATTTGCTGCGTGCTGCTGATCGCGGGGTATTGGTACGTGTAATTGTGGACGATATAATGGTAGAAGCTGATGCAGACGAACTACTTGCATTGGATGCTCACCCCAACTTGGCCATTAAAATCTACAACCCACTAGCCAACGTTGGTAAAAAATTCACACAGAAAATATACAATCTCGCTACTGACTTCAAAGGCTTCAATCAGCGCATGCACAACAAGACGTTTATTGTGGATGGTAAAGTGGTGATCACCGGTGGCCGCAATATTGCCGATGAATATTTTGACTATGATCATGAGTACAATTTTCGCGATCGTGACGTGTTGTTGATCGGGAAGGCTTCAGGTGATGTGCAGAATTCTTTTGAGAATTTCTGGAATCATCCGTTGAGTGTGCCCATCACTGAAGTGGTCGATGCCAGAGAATACAACCTGAACACAGAAGTAAAATATAATTACCTCCATCAATACGCCTGTAACCCCGACAATTTCTGGCCTCCCGTACGTGAAAAAATCAATGCCATGCCTGCCGCGTTTAAAAAAATGCAAGCTTCCGGAGAACTGGTATGGTTAAATGATGTAACGTTTGTCTCAGACATTCCGGGGAAAAATAAAATTGATGGATTGGGCGGCAGTGGCGTTTGTACTGACTCGTTGATCAGTTTAATCAAGCACGCTAAGAAATCGATTGACATTCAATCACCGTATCTGATCACTACCGAAGTAAGCCAACAACTTTTTCAAATGGCTATCCAAAGGGGGGTGACAATAAACATTTTAACGAATAGTCTTTCATCAACAGACAATCTTGAAGCCTTTAGTGGGTATCAGCGGGAGAGGGAAAAGTTACTGAATATTGGTGTCAACATTTATGAATTTAAACCTGATGCGGCAGTTC
>DASYTA010000656.1:0-1543 GCA_036002745.1 Cyclobacteriaceae bacterium
CGCTCGCGGTCCGTTTCTCTTAAAAATGAAACTGCACCTTCATCAAGTTTTTCAAGATAACTTTTAAGGGAGTCATTCTGCTCTATGTTTTTTTCATATCGCGCGTTGATAAAATCAAGCATTTCTTTTTTTGCACCTAAGGTTTTGGCCAATTCAAGTGAAGCCTTGAAATAGTTCTTAGCTACATCTCTTTGTTGATAGGCAACGCAATAATTCAAATCAGACAAATAAATTCCCAGGTTCGCTGCAGTGCTATTCTCCGAAGTTGTGTACGTAGAGAATTTGCTCGCGTCGTTCAAAAGTGCAGCATTAAAATCCGCACCTATAGATTTCAATTTAGCAGCTGCTTCGCCGGGTGTCATCATCTTAGCAAAGATTGCATCTCTTACAACTGAGAGATCCGCAGCCGGACTTTCCTCTGTGGTTGCCGCTTTCTTCTGGCATGAAACAGTTGTCACCAACAACAGGACAACCGATAACTTAATAATTCGCATGTTTATGGATTTTAGAATTTGTAGGTTTCAAATATAGACATCATTGTCAAAAATTGAATTTACAAATTACCATTTCGTATTCAATTCACCAATAAAAGGAATGCTGTTTAATATAGTTGCTCTTATAACGCTAAGGAAATAAGCCTCCAATTGATAAAACTGGGCAGCGGTTTTTACGCTAGACTCCTTTTTTATCTTACCATAATACTTTATTATCAGCTTGTCTGTCTTTCCCTGAAGAGATTGTATTTCCTTTATCAATTGATCTGTTTGTGCATCATCAGTAGATCCATAGCTTGATGCATATTTTTCAAGCAGGGCAATACGTTGCTTGCCAAGTGCTTTACGTTCTGTTTCGTATTGGTCATATAGTTTCCAGAATGCATCCGTCTTTGGGCCCGCTTCAAGCTTAAGAAATTCAGTGACTAACGCCTTCTTCTCCTTACCTAAGACGGATTGAATAATTTCGACATCTTCTTTGTTGCTTTGCGCAAGTGCTAAGACACTTACAAATAATGAGAATAATAAAATGCTAGCTTTTTTCATGATCTTAAGAATTTGATGGTAGATAATTTATTTGGATGATTGATTGAACTCGTGATAAGATAGCTAAATGAAATGATTTAGTTCAAATTTCATAGCAATTTGTAGGTTTTCAGGCCTTTAAAGAAGTTAAATCACGTTAAATAACCGTTATAATTTGATTGAGTTACGGTTATGAAATCCGGAGGAGAGATCGACCAGTTAAGATGTCGTTGATGTTAGATACGCTGCACCGAAAACGCCAGCGCTATCTCCTAACTTTGGACGAAGCATTGGCGTATCAAATGCTTTTTCATTGAATATATAATTCTCTAACGACTTTCTACCTTCGGTATATAATAAATCAATGTTGCCCACTCCTCCACCAATAACAATAACATCAGGATCTAAAATATTTACAACAACACTGAGCGCCATTCCGAAGAAATGTATCATCCGTTGAATGGTTTCTTTTGCATTTTTATCTTGACCCAGTTGGTAGGCCTCGTAAATTTCTTTCATCGTTT
>DASYTA010000657.1:0-10810 GCA_036002745.1 Cyclobacteriaceae bacterium
GTAATTCATATAATTGCCGTACATCGAGTGTACGCCACACTCAGTCTGAGGTGAACTCGGACAAAGTCCATTGAAATCACTGTTTTGAATAGGAGTATCACTCACATAGTCGGTACTCATGCTGGGGTCACAAGAGTTCACATCACCCCACACATGGCGCAATCCAAAGAAGTGCCCCACTTCATGTGTGGTGGTCCTTCCTAAATCGTATTTTGATTGCAGGTTAAAACTGCTTCCTTTTCCGTAGGTTGAATAATCAATTACTACTCCATCCGTCAGTCGGTCATTGGATGAATCGCTCAATCCTTGCAAAGTAGATGAAACCGGAAGTTGTGTGTAGCCGAGAAGTCCACCCGATAAGTTCACCACCCAGATATTCAAATAATCCTCTGCTGGCCAATAGCTCAATGATTTCAGCGTGTAATTATCTTCGATAGCCCATGATGTTTGTGAACCCTTCACTCGAACAATTCCCGAAGTGGCCTGACCATCGGGATCTTGCTTTGCCATTACAAACGTAACTGGAAATTTTCCCGCCACTGAAGCAAACTCAGCTGGCGTATTTACCGAGTCGGCATTTAATCTTTGAAAATCTTCATTGAGAACAGAAATCTGAGAGAGAATCTGTGCATCAGAAATGTTCGTTCCTGTTCCCACAGCCTCTCCATTATGAACCACGTGCACGACAACTGGAATCTGATAACTAACACTCTCCGTTCGCTGTGACGTTATTGCCTGTGACTTTTTTGCTAACTTATTCTTAACCCAGGATTCAAACTGATCCGTTGTTTCGCGGTTGGGGTTTCTAAGCGATCTAAGCTTTTCGTATTCTACTGTGCCACAACGATCTTGTGAACGGAGTGTAAACAAAACAGAGGTGAGGCAAATAGTAAAGACAACTTTCAACATACTTTTCAGAATAACTCCTTAAACGAATGAAAGTGAATTAGAGTATAGTGTGAAAGGTAAGTTTAAAAGTCTAAGAAAAATTTTCAGTCGTGCGACTAAATGCATCGTTCACCTTTTACGCGAGGTTAATCACCTCAATATTTTTGATTTCCGGCACAAGCCGTTTAATAGCCTCTTCTACTCCCGCCTTGAATGTCATGGTTGACATCGGGCACGAACCACAGTTGCCCACAAACTCCAAGCGAAGGGTTTTGTCTTCAGTGATTTCAAGCACTTTAATATTTCCGCCATCGGCCTCTAAATAAGGGCGAATGCCATCGAGGCTTGACTCAATACGACTTACAATGTTATCGGAAGTTTCGGTAGTAGGATTCATCAAGTAGACAGTTCAACTTTTTTTGTAGATGTAAAGGTAGCATTTCTTATGGCAACCTGTCGTGCAAGGTTCTCGGCCAGATCCTGGAAAGCCTCAGCAGTAATTCCTTCTTTCAATACTGCTGGCAACCCACTGTCGCCACTTTCACGGATACTTTGCACCAACGGAATTTGCCCCAGCAATGGAACACCAAATTTCTCAGCCAAGTTCCTGCCTCCATCTTTCCCAAAAATGTAATACTTATTATCGGGCAGTTCTTCAGGAGTAAAATATGACATGTTTTCAATCACACCCAGCACCGGCACATTGATTTGCGGTTGCTTGAACATACTCAACCCTTTCATTGCATCCGCCAATGCTACTTTCTGCGGAGTTGTAACAATCACAGCACCTGTAACAGGAACAGTTTGGACTAATGTAAGATGTATGTCGCTCGTTCCCGGAGGTAAATCAATTAATAAATAATCAAGCTCTCCCCAATCAGCATCGCTGATAAATTGCTTCAATGCTGAGCTGGCCATAGGGCCACGCCACACTACTGCACTTTCAGGTGGAGTGAGAAATCCGATTGAAATTAATTTTACTCCATATTGTTCAAGAGGAACAATGATATTTTTTCCATTGATCACTTTTACCTCAGGCTGTTCTCGCTCGCAATTGAACATTACTGGAATAGAAGGACCATAAATATCCGCATCAATCAAACCCACCTTCGCTCCTGATTGTGCAAGAGCTACAGCTAAGTTGGTGGTAACGGTTGATTTACCAACGCCACCCTTTCCTGAAGCAACAGCAATAATATTCTTAACGCCAGGCAATAAAGGCGCGTTATCTCTCAATGAAGTAACTGAAGAAGTCATGCGAATATCAATTTCAATATTCTCACCTATTTCTTTTCTGACAGCTTCCTCACAATCACTTCTAATTTTTTCTTTTAAAGGACAAGCAGGTGTGGTGAGCACCACCGTGAAGCTCACCTTGCCTTCGGAGATCACGATGTCTTTTATCATGTTCAAGGAGACCAAATCTCTCTTCAGATCGGGGTCATCTACGGTTGACAGGGCTTTGAGGATGTTGGCAGATTGAATCTTCATTTAGCAGTAAAAGGCGGCAATTTACACCCTAAAACAAAATTAACCGATAAGAGTTTCATTAAATAGATTTGCCAACTAACAAGTATCTTTGCCCTCCGGACTGTCCGGTAATCTTTATCAGCTTGATCACACGCGAAACGATAGAAGAAGTTAAGAATCGAATGGACATCGTGGATGTCATCAGTGATTTTGTGTCGTTGAAAAAATCGGGGCAAAACTACAAGGCATTGAGTCCTTTCAACAACGAAAAGACTCCATCGTTTTTCGTAGTTCCCGCCAAAGGAATATTTAAGGATTTCAGCAGCGGCAAGGGCGGCGATGCCTTCACGTTTGTGATGGAGCACGAAAAGCTGAGCTACACAGAAGCGATTCGTTACCTCGCCAAAAAATACGGAGTCGAAATAAAAGAGGATCGCACCCTCAATGAATCCAAAGAAGAACAAAGCGAGCGCGAGAGCTTATACATCCTCATGAACTTCGCGAAGGATTTTTACAAAAATGCTTTAACAAATGTCGAAGAAGGTCGCAGTATAGGGTTGAGTTATTTTCGCGAGCGCGGATTCAACGATCGCACACTTGAAAAATTTGAATTAGGCTACGCACTCGAGGGCTGGGAAAATTTTAGTAAAGAAGCCATAAGCAAAGGTTATAATAAAGAGTTGCTCGAGAAGACAGGTCTTGTTGTAAAGAAGGAAGATGGCTCAAGCTATGATCGCTTTCGCGGAAGGGTAATTTTTCCTGTTCACAATCTCGCCGGAAAAGTAATTGCCTTTGGTGCGCGGATGCTTGGTAAGGAAAAGAATCAGCCCAAATACATCAACTCACCAGAGACGGATATTTATCATAAGAGCGATGTTCTCTACGGTCTCTATCAAGGTAAGAACGCCATTCGCCAACATGACGCTTGTTACCTAGTTGAAGGATATACTGATGTAATCTCCATGCATCAAGCAGATGTTGAAAATGTGGTGGCTTCAAGTGGAACGGCACTTACCGAAAGTCAGATTAAACTCATCCGCAGATTCACAGAAAATATTACAGTTCTTTTCGATGGTGACTCCGCCGGTATCAAAGCTGCTCTACGCGGCATCGACATGATCTTGAAGGGTGGACTTAATGTGCGCGTACTTCTCTTTCCTGACAATGAAGATCCTGATAGTTTCTCAAGGAAACTTGGCACGTCCGAGTTTCAAAAATATTTAAAAGATCACACCCAGGATTTTGTCTCTTTTAAGGCTAATCTCTACGCAAAAGAAGCCGCAGGCGATCCCATTCGTAAAGCGGAATCCATTAAAGAAATTGTCTCCAGCATTTCGGTTATTCCTGATCCAATTAAGCGTTCGGTCTATATTCAGGAAACAAGTCACTTATTAAAAATCAGTGAACAGGTCTTACTTTCTGAATTGAATAAGATTTTAATTCAAGAACGGAGAAAAAATGAAAAGGAAAACCTAAGAGGTCAGCATGAAGTAGCAGAACCACCTCTCGATATTGAAGACATTACTGCGCCAGGCAAAATCGATGCGCAGAGTTTAGTGCATTATCAGGAACGTGAAACCATTCGCCTTCTGCTCAATTATGCCGACCAAACGGTGGAACAAAATAAGCTTGCAGACTTTTTACTTCATGAATTGGAGGACGTGGAATTTCATAACCCGGTATTCAAGGAAATATATGACCAGTTTAAAAAAGCAGCGAATACCAATCAAGCCATTGATAGCCACTTTTTTTTACGTGAAGGGAACGATGCGGTGCGGGCTGCCGTTTCTGATTTAGTCACTCCCCGATACGATACCAGTCCGCATTGGGGAGATAAGTTTCATATTCACATTCCTAAAGAAAAAGATGTGCTAAACGAAATGGCGCTGTCAAACGTTTTACGATTAAAATTTCGAGTGGTTCAAAAAATGATGGAAGACAATCTGCAACAGGTAAAGCGTGCCGAAGCAGCCGGGAATTGGGATGAATTGGATAAGGCGCTGGAAATGCAAACAGGATTAAAGAAAGCCGAAAGTGAATTGGCTGGAAGTTTAGGAATAGTAGTGGCCAAATAGAAATTGAGTTGTAAGTAATAAGTTCTAAGTACTTAAGAGAATGGAGAAGATTAAGATTGATACAATAGAAGAAGCGTTAGAAGATATTCGCAACGGCAAAGTAGTGATCGTGGTTGATGACGAAGATCGGGAAAACGAAGGCGATTTTGTCTGCGCAGCCGAAGCAATTACCCCTGAGATAGTAAACTTCATGGCCACACACGGCCGCGGTTTGATTTGCGCTCCGTTAGTAGAGGGTCGTTGTGAAGAATTGAAATTGGATTTGATGGTGGGAGTGAATACAGCTGCTTATGAAACTCCTTTTACCGTATCAGTAGATTTGATCGGGCACGGTTGCACCACTGGCATCTCAGCTCATGATCGATTCAAAACTATAAAGGCATTGGTTGATCCGGAAACCAAACCCGAAGAACTTGGAAAGCCGGGCCACATCTTTCCACTCAAAGCAAAAAAGGAAGGTGTATTAAGGAGAAGTGGGCACACCGAAGCAGCAGTTGATTTAGCAAAGCTAGCGGGCTTTCGGCCTGCGGGTGTTTTAGTAGAAATCATGAATGAAGATGGAACAATGGCTCGCCTTCCAGACTTGCGCATTGTGGCAGACAAGTTCAAAATGAAATTGATCACGATTAAGGACTTGATTGCGTACCGGATGAAACATGAAAGCCAGATAAAAAGACATATTGATGTGAACTTACCCACTGAGTTTGGTGACTTCAAATTAGTTGCGTTTGAAGAAATAGCAACTCAGGAAATTCACATGGCTTTGGTAAAAGGAACTTGGGAAAAGAATGAGCCTGTGATGGTGCGCGTTCACTCCTCATGCGTGACCGGCGATATATTCGGATCTTGTCGATGTGATTGCGGATCACAACTTCACAATGCCATGATGATGGTAGAAAGTGAAGGGAAGGGAGTTGTGCTCTATATGAAGCAAGAAGGACGAGGTATCGGTTTACTTAATAAATTGAAGGCGTATAAACTGCAAGAACAAGGACTTGATACCGTTGAAGCAAACTTGCAATTAGGGTTTGACATGGATAATCGCGATTATGGCATCGGTGCGCAAATCCTGCATGACTTAGGAATTTCTAAAATAAAACTGATTACGAACAATCCGAAGAAACGAGTTGGCCTGATGGGCTATGGTCTCGAAATAGTTGAAAATATTTCTATTGAGATCAAACCTAATCCTCACAACGAAAAATATTTGCAAACTAAACGCGACAAACTCGGTCATATGATTTTGAAAAAGAAATGAAGCCTTTCATTTTTCTCATATTCCTGATTATACCCTCCCTTTCATTTGCTCAAACTTTTCCTTTCGAAGAGTGGCACGATGGAAAAGTGGTTCTTGAAAGTGGCGACACACTGAAGGGTGCAATTAAATATGATCTCAACGATTTATTACAAGTACGTCATCAAAATCAGATGGAAAGTTTTTCCGCCCGAAAAGTTTTACTGTTTGAATTTTTTGATCAAGGCTATAAAAGATATCGCACTTTCTATTCACTCCCCTACTCCACCAATGGCAGTTACAAGAGCCCAGTGTTTTTTGAAGTATTGACGGAAGGAAAAATTACCACATTATCGCGAGAGAAAGTTGAGTTCCGTACTTACGGTTACTCACCGTTCATGTATGGCAGCTATAATACCAGGAAAGTTTTAGTGAATCTCTATTATCTGTTAAAAGAAAACGGAAATATTCAAGACTTCAGTGGCAAGCGAAGCGATTGGCTTGATTTGATGGGCAACCAATCGGATGATGTTCTTGACTACGCTAAAGAAAACAAACTTGACTTCGATAGGAAGTACGACTTGAAACGCATTATCGATTATTACAATTCTCTTTTTAATTAAATCTTCTACATGCAAAAGCCTTTGATCTTAGTATCCAACGATGATGGTATCACTTCTCGAGGTATATTAAATTTAGTTAACGTGATGAAAGAATTGGGTGACGTACTTGTAGTTGCACCTGACGGCCCACAATCCGGCATGGGCCATGCTATTACCGTAGGTGATACTCTCAGGCTAAATGAGTCAATGCTTTTCGAAGGTGTGAAAGCCTATGAGTGTAGTGGCACACCTGCTGACTGCGTTAAGATGGCCCGCCATTTTATTTTAAAAGGAAGTCGCCAACCCGATATTGTTGTGAGTGGAATCAATCATGGAAGCAATACCTCTATAAGCGTATTGTACTCGGGCACGATGTCAGCAGCAATTGAAGGTGCAATTGAAGGAACACCAGCAATCGGTTTTTCACTGTGCGACTATAGTCATCAAGCTGATTTTTCGCACACATCGAATTACGTGAAAAAAATCACGCAACAAGTTTTAAAAAATGGATTACCAAAAGGAACGGCACTCAATGTAAATATTCCACCCAAGAGAAATGAATCGATTAAAGGTGTGCGCATTTGTCGTCAGGCAAATGCCAAATGGGTAGAAGACTTTGATCAGCGTTTTGATCCCAACGGCCGCAGTTATTTTTGGATGACTGGAAACTTCGTCAACTTCGATAAAGGCGAGGACAACGATGAATGGGCCATTGCTAATAACTATGTTTCAGTAGTGCCCTGTCAATTTGATCTTACTGCACATCAGGCAATACCTGTTCTTAACGAGGAGTGGAACATCCTTGAGTAAACAATCTGCTTATTAAAATTGAAAGTAGATAAAGGGTTGTATTCCTGCAGACTTCACTTGTACAATTATTAGAATAACTAAAGTTATTAAAGCTGCTTTAGCAGGTACCGGAGCTTTTGTTATCTGCTCCTGAACTTTCAACTCAACCTTCTGAGGTATTGCGTGAAGGATGTAACCTATTATCATCAATAGTACTACTCCTTTATATCCCATCAAAAAATCGAAGAATACTTCCGCTTTAAAATTTTGAGTTATCTGACTAATTATTTCCCAGCTCACTTCCATACTCGCTGCTCTAAAAAATATCCAGCAAAAGCATACAAAATGAAACGTAAGTAAAACACAGCCAATGTTTCCAAGTTCTTTGAGAGCAGGAGAGTTAGTTTTAATGAACTTAACTTTACTTACTGCCTTATGAACTGCCAACGCCAATCCGTGAAGTCCTCCCCAGAGCATAAACTTGAGCGAAGCACCATGCCACAATCCACCCAAAAGCATCGTAAGCATAAGGTTGATATACGTTCGCACCTTCCCCATTCTATTACCTCCCAAAGAAATGTACAAGTAATCCTTTAGCCAGGTGGAAAGTGAAATGTGCCAACGTCTCCAGAACTCGGTAATATTTTTAGATTGATAAGGTGAATTAAAATTTTCATTGAACCGGAAGCCAAGCAACAACGCAATACCAATGGCCATATCCGAATAGCCAGAAAAGTCGCAATAGATTTGTAATGCATATCCATATACGCCAAAAAGATTTTCCAAACCCGAATAAAGTGCTGGTGCATCAAAAATCCTGTCGACAAAATTGAGACTGATGTAATCCGAGATCACCGCTTTTTTAAACAAACCAGAGCATATCAAAAAAATTGCACGACCGAACATTTCTTTCGTCACCAACACCGGTTGATGAATCTGAGGAAGAAAATCCGATGCACGAACTATTGGGCCTGCTACTAACTGTGGAAAAAATGAAACAAAGAATGCATAGTCAAGAAAATTTTGCAGCGGCTTTAACTTCTTTCGATAGACATCAATGGTATAACTCAGTGATTGAAAAGTGAAAAAAGAAATTCCAACAGGAAGAAAAATATCCAACGGCTCGAAAGTAACCTCAGCCATTGTGCTGAACATCTCATGTATCAAGTTACCATACTTGTAGTAAGCAAGCATTCCAAGATTAGCCATCAAGCTTACGACCAAGAGAGAAAGTCGTTTCCAATGTTTTCTTGAATTACCAATCCACTGAGCCAGAAAAAAATCCACTACAATAGAACCCAACAGCAAGAGAAAATAAAATCCGCTAGATTTATAATAGAAATAAATTGAGAAGAGTGTTACAAAAACAAGTCTTGGTCTTTCGGTATTGCTCAACAGGATATAAATGCCGTAAAAACCAGCAAACAAAAAAAGAAACAAGCCGCTGTTAAAAAGCATCGGCTCGCCTTTATGAAACGCAAATTGCTCTATTAATTTATGGATATCGATATCGAACATATTCGTTGTATCCTTTTATCAAAGCCTGGTAAAGCAAATTGCCTTGCAGTTCGTAACCAGCGCGAGTACTGTGAACGCCATCGGATTGCAGCAGATTATTTTTCTTCCAGTGATCAGCCGAATGCTTACCTCCTGCTACTGTATACAAATCCCAACCCGCAAGATTATTCTTATCAATAAACTGAAGCAATTCCGAATGAATTGACTCCACTCCAGGGTTTCTTCGTGTGCGTTTGCGATAAAAGTCAGCGGGTGTAGTGATCAGAAAAAGTGCATCGGGATTATTTTGCTTCAGTCTCTTGATAAAATTCTCAGCATGATCAAGGAATTGCTTATCGATGTAAGGATATTCAATAGCCTCATTCGTGCCTAGTGAAACAATAAAAAGATCAGGGCCTAATGCTGTCGTCTGCTCAAAGAAAAATTTTGCTTCGAGGTAATGTTTAAATTTTGCACCGTTGCCTCCAATAGAATGATAGAGCACTCCCGGTTCATTTTTAGTAAGGTTTAATCCAAAAAGTGTAAATTGATTTTGGGCCGGCGTAGGTTGCGATGTTTGAAACTCGATCTGATGAACAGGATAAGGCAGCTCGACTAGCGAAAAATTAGGATGACTCTCTAAAGTGTACGATCCTACATAAGCCAAGGAATGCCCTACTGAATCTTTTAAAATGAGATTGAAACTTGAAAAATCCTTCTGATAAAAAACTGATACTCCATTAAAATCATAACTCAACGGTGCGCTATCCATTGTCTTAATAACAAATTTTGCATCCATTTGCGTAGTGCGCACAGTGGTTGCTCCCAATCCAATAGGCAACGGCTGATCTGTAAACACAATTCTCTTCGCTTCCCAATTAGCATTGGATGAAGTATAAATATTTTGTGGCTCATTAGTTCTTGCTATCCTTCCTGGCGAAATGAATCCACGGCCAGCATTTCCAAACTCTTTTTGAAGTTGCTGCCTCACCGTATGTGTGAGCAGGTCAGCTTGAATGTGTGAGTCACCGATATGCACAATGTTCACTGTCCCTTTTTTTGTCTTCCTTAGTTGGTAAAGTTTTTCATAAAAAGTGGATAGCGCTGACGAATTAATGATTTCATTACTCTGTTGGTTTATGAAATTAAATTGATTTTCAGATTTTACGATAATCGTATCCTGAGCTAATGAGTAATTGCTCCAGACAAACAAAACAAACAATAAACTACCTCTTCCGATCATACTTCACTTTTTCATTTAACAATGCGTCCGCTAATTTCTTCGCGATCTTTCTTCCTCCACGAAAGGTAAGGTGTGTGTAATCCTTTGCCGCGAGTGGCGGCTGTGATTCCGTATACTTTTTAATACTATTTTCACCACCCATAGCTACAAACATATCCCAATAGGCAATTCCCGATTTCTGTGCAATTCTTCTTTGAATATCGCGCATGACTTTTACATCAGGCATCGTTGCCATCCTTCCGTTTTGATTGCTACAACGATCTCCAACACTCAACAAGAGAAACCCGCAGTTTCCGAAATTTTCTTTCATCCGTTTTATCAAACCTACCATCCTATCCAAATACCAAAGGTATCCACTAGAATCATTTTCCGATATCACATTCAATCCATATTGAAGCACCACTAATTTATAGTTGCGTAACGAGTCAAATTGTTTCATCCGTTCTGCATCCACCAATAATAGTCCCATACCCGGGTTGCTGCGCATAGCAAAATTATCAACAGATACTCCAATTGAATCTTCGAGAGCCATTCCATATACTCTTAGACTGTCGGTATCATGAAAAGAAATTTTTACAGAATTAAAACCAGACCCAGGAATCCTGTACTGATTCAATCTTTCTGATAATTCCAGTTCGGCATGCTCGCCTGGAAGTTCATTTATTGAAAAGGTTAAACCAGAAAGTTTGTCGCTCTCATAGAAAATTTTAGCCGAAATAAAATTCTTTGCAGCTGGTTTGTAAACCACTTCATTTCCCTTCGCAGGAAGAAAGCAATAACCTGGCAAACCCAATGGTGCTATTTCATTTTTCTTTCCTACCATAGAAAAAGTATTCCACTGAATAAAATCATGCTGAATACTCGTGCGAAACTTTGTCACCTCCGAAGTAATGGGCATATATCCAACTCCACTTCCTCCAAATATTCCTTGCAATGTATCGCGAAAGGGACCGCACAAAATATCGCCTTCAATGAACGAATCTCCAAAGAAAGCAACACGCACAGGTTTTGT
>DASYTA010000658.1:0-3299 GCA_036002745.1 Cyclobacteriaceae bacterium
AGGATCTCTTCACGAAAACTCAAAAGCACAGCTTGAGGTGATGGAAACGCGTAAGCTGGAAATAAGTCAAAGTAGGAGATAAGGAACCATGTCAGCAATACACCAATCAACACAAGAATGGGTAACAGAAAACGAAATGCACGCGACTTCATCATAACTTTCAACAAGCAGGATAAAACTAAATCGAAAAATAAGAAGAATAGGTGAGATTTTAATTGCGATGATCTAATGAATCATTGTTCTCATCTTCTGAGGAAAGATAATTGTGAATTTTGTATATCGCCCAACTTCTGACTCAACCGTAATTATTCCCTTCAACGCCTCTAAACATTTATAAACGATATACAAACCCAATCCGCTGCCCTTGGATTTTTCATGCCCAACAAAAAACATTTGGAATAGTTTAGGACGAATATTTTCATCTATGCCCACGCCATTATCATAAACGCTAAGTTCTACGTTCGCGCCATTCATCACGGCTTTAACTTCCACACGAGCGTGTTCAGGATTCTTTAGTTTACTGAAAAAGATGCCGTTTTCAATCAGGTTAATTAAAACGCTCTCGAGCAGATTTGCATTTGTCTGCAGGGTGATGTTTGCTGAGCAATCCACATGGAATTGAACCCCGCTCGCTTTAATCATTTCTGCATACTTGTTTTTTATTTCCGTGATCGTAGGGGCCAACGATAGGATAGTGATGTTTGATGACTCAAGGCCTATCTCGCTAATACTTATCAGTCTCTTGAGCATCCGATCCATTTCCAGCGTAGTGCTCTGCACACGACTTACATATTCTGTTTCTGGAATTTTGTCAGAGATGTTACAAAGCCCTAGGATGGAGCGGATAGGTGAGCGTAAATCATGAGAAGCGCGATATAGAAAAGTATCCAATTCTTTATTAGTTTCTTCTAATAAGTTAGTCCTTTGAACTACAAGTCCCTCAAGATTTTCGTTGATGGTTTTAATTTCTTCGTTCGCTGTTTTAAGTTCTTTCGCTTGTTTGCGTAAGCGATCGCTAAAGGAGATCAGAAGAATAATAAGCCCTGCAAAGACAGTAAGGATAACTCCAACAATGATTAACCGTTGCTGGTAAGTACGTTGCTGCTCTTGCCTTTCTCTTTCTGAGGCGGAGAGTCTTGTCTCCAGATTTTTTATATCAAAGTATCGCTCTTTGAGATTATTGATCATCTCGTGATAGTAGCTCTGGTTTTCGGTGAATCTATTTTCATTCTCCGTTAGCGTTTGATCAAGTAAATCGAGATCGGAGAGAAGGCCATTCCATTCTTCTTTACTTAAATTAGAAACACCTTTATTCAATTTATCGGTAATGATTTTGATGGCCTTATCAAATTCTAAACGACTGGTTTGAATAATATCTCCTTCTAAAGTTGCCTGATCCTTTAAACTCTGGATGTCATTCTTTATGTTAGAAGTGTCTGATATGCTATTCATTACGGATGCTCGTTTTGCGAGCGAATCCATTTGAGCCATCAGCTGGTTGAATTTGGCATCGATCTTTATCTTGACATCTTCGTTCAAGTTTCCCATCGAAACGTTTTTAAAAATCGCATAAAAATCTTCAAGCGATTGAATTGAATCCAGCCTTGTTACGTCGAAATATTCTTTCTTTACATCTGCAACAATTGGTTTCTTTTCTTGTACTGGCTCTGCAACTTTCGGTCGTTCAAGGAAAATTACATTTTGTCGATCCGACAAACTGACGCTCTTTACCACCAAGTTGTGTACCGTAAATTGATCTGATGTTACCTTTTCGTTTAGCGAAAGAGTAAGATCAAATTCACCCTTCTGATTCGAGGCAACGGATTGACTGTTTATCCCTTTGAAAGAGACAGACGTCAGTGGTACAGAGTCACCCTCGGCAAAACGTAAAACAAAACGAACCACCTTGTAACTTTTTGGGCGAACAATAATTTCCAGTACTCCTTTTGATAAATTCCAAGATGCCGCTTCGAAGTTGTCGTCCTTGACCTTAACTGATTTTATTGGGAGATCAGCATTACTTAACTCAACGATAGCAACTCCCTTCTTTCCAACTGAAACGAATTCACCATTGTTCAGTGAGACTTCTATATTCTTAAGTGAATGAAGCTTTTCATCGAACGTTTTTACTTTGATCGATTGTTTTTCCTGAGCAAATACTGATTGAAAAACCAGTAGATTCATTAAAAGAATGAAAATAAATCTACAGCGAAGTGAATACAACAAAATTAGATTTCTCTTCATATCACTTCGGCTCAGCACTAGGATTAAAAATACTCTTCACAACTACTATTTGGTGGACACTGTTTTCTATTCTATACTTCTGAAGTTCCAAACTTGCTTTATACTCATTGCCAGATTGATCGTCGACTTCAATGTAGTACTTACTAAAGTAAGGAATGGTGACTGAAAAACCGCCATCGGCATCGGTGATCGTGTCATAAACCCGCAAATTTTTTTCACTATCTACCAGAAATATTTTTGTGTTCGGCCATAGTTTAATTTCAGATTGATCGCTTAATGCGTGTTCTTTGTACTGCATGATCCCTGAAATGACAAATGGATAAGTTTGCATATCCATATCGAACTCATAAATATCATCATCATAGCCTCCATGTTTCCGGTTGGAGGTAAAGTATCCGTGCACATCTATCGAATCGAACTTTAAACCAAAATCATCATAGCTGCTGTTGAGAGGATAGCCAATATTCTCTACTTCATCATATCCATCTTTTGTGATTCGTACTTTGAAAATATCCAACGCACCAAGACCCGGATGACCATCAGAAGAAAAATATAAAGTGTTGTTCTGTAGATTTGGAAAGGCCTCATCTTCGGTTGTATTCACAGGCTCACCAGCATTAACAGGCTTTGACCATTGGCCGTTGATTAGGGTTGAAGTATAAATATCTTTGCCGCCGATTCCACCCTTCATATCAGAAGAAAAATACATTACAGTTCCATCTTCATTAATTGTAACATCATGGATGGAATAATCTTCACTGTTGTAGGGATATGATGAGTCGAGTTTCCAAGAATGCTCCACCAACGAAGCAAAGTGTAATCCGAGCCTACGACCACCTTCACTTGTTTTTTCTGAGGATGACACAAACACCATGCTCTTGCCTTTGTTGTAGAAATCTACCGGCCCAATATTGAATCTTGATTTCAATGTTCTTGCAAACCCTCTTGGTTCGTTAACGGCAAGTTTAATTGTGTCTTTCTTCTTGAGAGCAATGTAAAGTTGGTAAAAGGGTGCGTTCAGTTTTCCGTTCACATTTTCAATTAATTCCATTTCT
>DASYTA010000659.1:0-4245 GCA_036002745.1 Cyclobacteriaceae bacterium
AAAAGTTGAAAAGGTCGAGCCAAAGAAAGAAGTAAAAGCAAATACCGAAGAGAAGAAAGTAGTGAAGGCCGAAGCTGTATATTCAGGCAACAGCGGCCAGAAGAAGGGGGAGACTAATCAGAGCCAGGGAGATGACCCAGGCAAAGTTGGCGACAAAGGAAACCCCGAAGGCAAACTTGATGCAAAGGCATTATATGGTAAACCAGGTGGAGGAGGTGGAGGTGATGGGTTTGGCTTATCTATGACGGGCTGGGAATGGGCTAATAAGCCAAAAATACCTGACCTTCCAGACAACGAAGATGGTCGCATTGTATTCGATATTATATGTGATGAGGAGGGTGAAATAATTGATATAAAAACAGCAGAACGCGGTCTTAGCGCTAAAGCAGAGCAGTTACTAAAAGATGAGATTCGAAAAAATTCCTTGCAAAAAACATCTGGTGGAGCAGCGCCAGCGAGATCCAAAGGTCGGGTAGTTTTCGTTTTAAAAACGAAATGAGCATCTTGCCTGAATATAGTTGCCCGTGTCTCATCAATTAATTTCCTTTCTTACAAAAAGTCTCCTGTTATTTTGCCTGAGTTTTTCAGCCTTCGAAGCTTGCGCTCAAATTAATCTCGACAAAAAAGATTCAGTTACTAAACAAGGCAAACGCAGAAACCTTTTTGTCTTTCCCGTGGTTAGTTACTCGCCAGAAACTACCCTTGCTTTTGGTGCTGCTGCAACTCTCTATTTTAAAATTGGTCACGATACTACTGTTCGCACATCCTATGTTCAAGGAATAGGAGGCTACACGCTACGAAACCAGACTGTGTTTGGAATGGAGAGCGCAATTTTTTTTCACAATGAAAGGTTTATCCTGAAGACGAAAGGATCAGCAAGCTACTTTCCAGATCGCTTCTGGGGGCTGGGAAATGACTCTAAAGATGGAGACATGGAGCATTATACAATTGGTCAATTTTATTTTTTTCCGCAACTGCTCCGAAAGACATATAAAAGCTTATTCCTTGGTTTGGGCTACGAAATTCAAAACGTGTTTACTTTTGATTATGGACAAGGCAAACCGCCGGGTACGAGTATTTTTGATACACAAAATGTAAATGGAAGGTATGGAAGTTTTGTTTCGGGAATTGGGTTGGTAGCTTTATGGGATGGTAGGGACAATACTTTTAGCCCGAGTAGGGGATTGTACTTTCAGTATTACATTAATGATTATACCGAAGCTTTTGGAAGTGAATATAATTTCACTTACCACTCAGTGGATATTCGAAAATATTATTCTCTGCCGAGAAACCATGTGTTGGCATTTCAATTTGTGCTGAATGCCAATGTGGGCACTGTGCCAGTACGAAGCATGAGCAATATTGGAAGTGGTACTATTATGCGTGGCTACTATGAGGGCAGGTACACAGATAATAATCTTATTGCTGCCCAAGTGGAGGATCGTTTTCATCTGAAGGGACGATTTGGCGCGGTTGTATTTGCTGCTACGGGCCGCGTTGGAGCAAACTCTAGCGACCTATTTAATTTGTATGGCCTAAAACCCGCTATAGGTGCCGGCTTACGATATGCTTTGGATAAAAAGGAAAAACTGAATCTTCGGTTCGATGTTGGGATTGGAGATCATGCGAGCGGAGTCTATTTTAATATTACCGAGGCTTTCTAGACTATGTCTTGTAAAGACCTGCAGCAATATTTTCGATGAGGTTCTTTGGAAGAAGGTAGGTGAATTGTACGGAGAGCCAATTAACAAATCCTGTAATTACTTCGGCTCTTTTATTGAACATACCTTTGATTGCTATTCTGGCAACCTGATCGGCACTCATACTGAATTTTTCAGCACGCTCTTTTAATACACCCATACCGGCTCGATCAATGAAACTTGTAGACGTAGCTCCAGGGCTCAAGCAAGTTACAGATATTGTTGAACCCTTTAGTTCTTTCCTAAGCCCTCTCGTAAAGAGTAGAACAAATGACTTGCTTGCTGCATAGGTGGCTAACGTTGGCACAGCTTGATACGCTGCTGTGCTTGCTACATTAAGAATATAGGACTGTGAATGTTTTTTTAACTCTGGCAACATGGCATGGCAGAGTTCAGCAAGGGTTACCATGTTTAAATGGATCATGTTACTGAGTTGAACCCACTGGGTGTTTTCAACCGCTCCCCAAATTCCATAACCAGCATTGTTGATGAGTATGTTTACCGGAAATGAATTCGTTGCTATCCACTCAGTTATAACAGACACACTTCCGGGTTTCGATAAATCACAACTCAGAAATTCTACTCTGATTTTATATTTCTCTTCTAGCTCTTTCTTTGCATTTGAGAGTTTGTCTTCTGATCGTGCAACAAGCAGTAAATCAATCTTTCTCTGGGCCACCTCGCGGGCTATAGACAAGCCAATCCCTCCACTAGCTCCAGTGATTAAGGCATAAGCCATTATAATTTCTTATTTATTGGTGATTGAGATCAACCGCTGATACAAGAGTGGTTTGCTATTCTCGTCACGAGGAGTAAACTTTCCTGTAACGATAGGAACATACATTACACGTCTTCTACTTTTTTCGCCAGTGAACGGTGATCGTGCTACGCGATGCCACAAACGGCCGTCATGAACTGTCAAGTCACCAGCTTCAACATTTAGTCCAAGTTCCTTTTTATCTGGCTTATGACTAACGAAGTAAATCTTTTTGAAGAGCATGGTAGCAATTCCCTTATTGTGAGTACCTGGGATTAGGCGAAGGCCACCATTATCGGTAGTAGAATTATCCAAATGAATGCCAACGTTAAGCATCGGCATAATTTTTTGGCCCTGGAAAATATCGCGAAGAGCGTCTGTGTGCCAGCCTAGTTGGCTGAAATTACTTTCGTCTGTATTGATGTAATGGTTGAAAACCAAACCATCTTTTTCTGTTTCTCCAATCCTGCAATCTGCAGTACCAATCAAATCAAACAGACCTTTAAGACGAGGGTCTTGCAGTATATCAGAAAACTTTTCACTGTGTTGATTAATGAAAGCAAATCGCTGAACAATCTTTTTTCCGTCTACGTCAGTGCCGTACTTAATTGGCACTCCGTTGATCATTTTGTAGTCCTTGCTCACCCAATCATTCTGGATGTTTTCGGCCTCACGAAGTAGTTCATTAACCTTTTCTTTGGGGATAAAGTTTTTGAAATGAATGAACCCGTTTTTGTCAAAGAATTTTTTCTGTTCTTCAGTTAGTTTTTCTTGCAACTGAAAAACCGGATATGAGTTTTGGAATTTGTCTTTTCCATTATGACCATTTCCATTATGATGTCCGTTGTGGGAATGGTTCTTGCCGTTGACTTCTGTATTACCGTTAACAACTGTGCCGTTCAAATCCATGTCTGGGCTAGATAGTTTAATTGAAAGTTACCGCTAAATTAATATAATTTTAATAAAAGCCTTTTACGTACCCTAAAATAATAAGTTTATTATTCCCTTTGCGGGTGTTAAACGGGGTAAATTTTTAAGCGACTGTTGAACCAGGCGAAGAAACGGAATACCAACCAAGATATTAGGGGCGCAGCAAGCATATCGAGGGTATAATGAACTCGCTGCCAAGCGAGCAATAATGCTACAACCAATGTTAAGCCCAGAATAACTTGCTTCATCATTTTTCTCTTTTCAATCAAAAAAAGAATGCACAAAGTCGAGACGTGACCTGAGAAAAATAAATCCTTAACATACACCTCTTTGCCATACGCAAAAACTGTCAGAAACGGATCCCTCAAAGGAATTGTACCATCAGGTGCCTCGAGGGTAAACAGATACAGGCTTGTCATTCTCATCAAGTTGACTACTGCATACATTTGAAACATCAATAGAATAGTATTCGGTTTATTGATGTTAATCAGCACTGAAATAACGGTGATGGAATAAAGCAACAAGAATATAGCTATCGACCAATCTCTAGGAGTGAAGAAATTAAGAATTGGATCGTTTAATTGAACACCTGGCTTGGGTAATAAAATTTCATTAAAGAAATAAGGTAGTGTTGCAGCGAAGGCAATGATTCCTAGTACGGCCAGGGTAAAATGAATTGTAAAGCGTGTGCTTTTAAATGCAGCTCTCCAGTCAGTCCACATCTCAATCAGTGATTTCGATCAGGAAATAATTTTTCTTTCCTTTTTGCGCAAGGAGATAACGCTGCTGAAGAAGTTGATAGTCGGGCTTCTTCATCCCGTCTTCCACTTTTTGTTTGTTAATGCTTACACCACCTCC
>DASYTA010000660.1:0-3199 GCA_036002745.1 Cyclobacteriaceae bacterium
TGATGTAATGATGAAGGAAGTTTTGGAGGGGGCTTTCTCTGTAGAGAAGCAGATCTCGCTTAATTGGAATAAGTTTCTTTTTGATCTATGTTTAAATATACTTGGCGACCTGAACGTCGAGAAGAATTTCGATGAAAAACATTTTGGGTCGTGGATCGCCCTGTTAAGTAACAAGCGAATTGTATATGATGGAAGAGATCATTGGTTGATTTCGCAAATAAGAAAAGAGAGCAATTGGTATGATATCTGCATTTCCACCAAAGAGGACCTCACCCTGGACGTTTTCACAACCCTTGTAAAATCTATCAAATAAGTATCCTCAGGCAAGGCTTTCAACCCTATCAAAGAAAAACGCCCCTCGCTATCGCGAGAGGCGCTTGTTGACCTTGCTGTACTTACTTCGAATCAGTTTTTGGCTGACTTGAGGAAATTTTACTATATATAGGCTTGATAGTCAATGAAAATTAAAGTATTGGCTTATTCCCCCAACTTGGCAAGCATAAAAAATGCTTTTGCATTTTAGGCAAAGAATGCCTACATTTGCATTGTTCTTTACCATTGGTCTGGAACCTACAAAGGTCTCAAACGCTGAACCAGTTAATCAGCGTTTTTTTATTTCCAATCTGGACCTGCTAATAATTTTTGCAAATTTTCATCGTCGTCAATTTGATATGCGGTTACGAATCTCGCCAGAGCGTCGGAGATAATTATTAATACCACAACGTAGTTACCTTTTACTACCGTAACTCGCCTGCTGTTATCGTAACTCTTAGTTTTTGAATCCCATCCCTTTTTTAAAATAGCTGCGGGATCAGCTAACGCATCTTTGATCCAGAACATTTTTTCGCATCTATTTAAGGATAGAATAGATTTGTCCTTGGCTTTTCTATTTGAGCTTTCATAAAAGGCGTGGTTAAACATATCCGAGAAGAACTGAACTCGAATACCATCAAAAGTCAAAATGGGATTCGAGGGCGTACAATAAGTCAAAGCCCAAAGCTGACGCAATTCAGCCTCTGACATTTTGTGCGATTTGATCTTCTGGTATGGCATCACCATCCGCCCTCCATGTTAATCAGGAATATGTTGAATTTTTCTTCCCATTTTTCTGTAGGAGCAATGGCCTTTTTCAAATGTTCGTCCTCTATCCGGCCTATAACGGATGCTTTAGCATTACTTGAAATTTTACCGTTAAACTTTGCAGATACGGCACCTGTTAAGAGATCCGCAAGTTGAATACCTAAAGATTGCTCTGACGGCAACCCTTGTACCTGTAGGATATCAGAAGTTCGGTTAGCTTCATCTAATAGTTTTTTTAACTCTTTTAGACGTCCCTTATTTCGGTTTACTTTTAGGTCAACAAAAATGTTGTAACGATTATTATCAAAAAGCCAATGATGTAACAACTGATAATAAAACTTGTAAAAACCTAGTTCGACATCGTTGTCGTGAAATGCTGCCATATTTGCTTTATCTGTCTCAATCAGAATAGCCCGAAATCTTAAATAAGACGCTTCAAAAAAATAATCTATTACTTCATGATAAAGATGTTGATAGGCCGGAGATACTTTATTCCATTTGAGCTCTCCTTTTATGTTGTATTTTTCTTTTATTATAGTCAATTTTTCTTTAAGGTCTGGCCTATTTTCCGCAGGCATCCATATACTGCCAATAACAGTATATAGATGAGCGCCCTTGTTAGTTAAGGCTTCTAGGCCACTTTCGTCACAGTATACTTCAAAGTTCATTCCTTTAATAAATTTTTACTATTCTTTTCCTAGTTCATTCATCTTTCTTTTAATTTTCTTAACCATCGCCTCCAGAATAAGAAAATCTTCTTCTTCACTGATTGTAATTTTTGAATCCATTCCTGGCCCCTTCAGATGAATTGTATACACAGAGTTATTCAATGATAGTACTTCTTGTGCTTGTTGTGGTATAACAGGAATTACATTAGTGTCTTGATTTAAGATTGGGGCGGATGTATTTTCCTCTACTGTATCTATTTCTTCCACAACGGAGGTCCTACCATTATTTATATCCATTAGTTTATTACCATCCAATAGATTAAGATATCTAAGCCCTTCGACAAAATATCCGGAAATACGCGATCCAGCCTCCTCATCCACATTAAACTCGCGAATTAATAGCTTTGGCAGCATTGATATCGGAAGCTCTCGACCTTTGAATCTATCATATAAGTTGCTAAATAATCGCGGACTAAAAAACGAAGACCTTAGATTTTCATTTTTTTCCTCTTCGTTATAAGCCAACTTAATATTCTTATAAAGCTGGGTACTTTTTAATTCCTCACCTTTACGTGTGACTAGATTAAACTTGATTGCCGAGCTAATTAGCATTCCAAACCCTCCACTCACTTTTTTCCCAAGACGATCTGCACAGCTTTGAATTGTACATGAACCTCCCAAATACTCAACTGCATTTGCTAACTCCATGGCTTTCATGAAGGATGCTGCTGGATAATCAATTAACTTAGGCATTTTAAACTATTTACAGCATGCAAGTTAATAACTATTGTGATACTTTCAGAAACTATTTTTTTGGCTCTCGGAAATATAATACAAAATGCTGATAATCAATGAATTGATGTCAAACAAAATGCAAGCTTAGAATTAGATCGTGAATAATCGAAACGAAATGGAGCTATCGTTTAGGCGTAAGAAGTTCTAAAAATGGTATATCCAAGGCGTCAGCTAACTGCGCCACGGTGTTAAGTGTCACGTTTATTTCTCCATTTTCCATCCTACTGATATCAGCGTTATCGACGTTGCAAAGGGCGGATAAGTCTCTTTGGCTCATGCCCTTTTGAGTCCTTACCCGTTTAAGATTTTCTCCAAATGTCTTTAAAATGGTCTTGTTAGATAACGTTGCCATGATGTTAAGGTGGGCAATTTTATTAAATCATTTGATGGGTTATAACCCATCAAATGAAAAAATACATATACCTTTGTAGAAGCACTCAGATACGGAATCGACAGCACGCCGTTGCCCTCTGGTTACAGACCCAATAAGGCCCGTTTTTACCGTACCATTTTCGATTACCCTTTAAATACTCGCCCTTATGAATTTCAAAATAGACCCGCCCGACATCACCGAAGCCGGGGAAACCAGGTCCCAACCGACCGTTACAGATCCCACTCGCGTCCCCATGACGGTCGTACCGTTGACGTCCGAGCGG
>DASYTA010000661.1:0-5859 GCA_036002745.1 Cyclobacteriaceae bacterium
TACCGCATGCGTTATGTTGACTTAGTTGTAAACCCTCAAGTTCGCGATGCGTTCGTAAAGCGAACCAAGCTGGTGAACTCCATGCGTGAATTTCTCAATAAGCAAGGCTACCTTGAGGTTGAAACGCCAATCTTGCAGCCACTTTACGGGGGTGCTGCTGCGAAGCCGTTCAAGACCCATCACAATACATTGGACATGACTTTGTATTTGCGCATCGCTAATGAACTTTATTTAAAGCGATTGATAGTTGGTGGTTTTGGTGGCGTTTATGAATTCAGCAAAGATTTCCGCAACGAGGGTATGTCGCGTTTTCACAATCCAGAGTTCACGCAAGTAGAGCTGTATGTGGCTTACAAAGATTATCAGTGGATGATGGATTTGGTAGAAGAGATGATCGAAAAAGTAGCCCTCGATTTACACGGAACAACTCAAGTGAAAGTTGGTGAAAATATCATTGACTTTAAAAGACCATGGAAACGCTTCACCATGTACGAAGCAATTCAACATTTTACCGGAATCGACATTTCTAATTTCGATGAGAAGCAACTTCGTGAGACTTGTAAGCAACTTCATGTGCCAATGGATGACACCATGGGCAAAGGTAAATTGATCGACCAGATCTTTGGAGAGAAGTGTGAGCCGAACTTGATTCAACCTACCTACATTACAGATTATCCATTGGAAATGTCACCGCTTGCCAAAAAACATAGAAGCAAGCCAGGTTTGGTGGAACGTTTCGAAGCTATCTGTAATCGTAAAGAAATTTGTAACGCATTCTCTGAATTGAATGATCCGATTGATCAACGTCAGCGATTTGAAGAACAACTTGAACTTGGCAAGCGTGGCGATGAAGAAGCTATGACATTGGACGAAGATTTCTTGCGCGCTTTGGAATACGGTATGCCACCGACAGCGGGATTGGGAATCGGAATTGATAGATTGAGTATGATTATGACTAACTCCCCCTCTATTCAAGATGTAATCTTCTTCCCACAAATGAAGCCGGAGAAAAAATCGGAAGTAGATACTCAAAAAGAATTTGAGTCACTCGGTATTCGTGCAGAACTATTCCCGATACTTGAAAAATTAAACATACGCTCAGCAGCTCAACTAAAAGAGATTAAACCAAGCAAGCTTTTTAATGATATTCCAGGCATGCGTAAAAAATTAAAGCTTGATGCGGTTCAGAATCCTACACTGCAAGAAATAGAAGGCTGGATAAAGTGATTAGTATCCTCCCTGCGAATCAACAAAGCTTCTGGTCCTGTTAAGCTTCAGATCTTTCAACAATGAAGATTTAATTCCAATGTTGAACGTATACGACTGGAATTTTCCGAAGGGCACCCAGTTGAGTGACATCTGCCAACAGTGTAAATCGCGATTAAGTGTAAAAATCGTTTGCCCGATTTGGTGCTGCACGAAATCATAGCTGGAACTATAGGTGATCTTCCATTTTTCACTTAAGCTAAAGTCTCCTGAAAATTGGGCAGCCTGTGTTATTGATGGTTTTGCAAGTGGATTGGAATTTGAATAACTAACATTGTAGCTCAAGCGTAGATTCCATGGGATGCTAAAGTCAACATAGGAGTTGGGATTTTTGAGCAGGTAGTCTTTGTCAGCCTGGCTTGCATTGGATTTGCCAACTTTCTCACGCATTTCTGAATCTTTCTTTTGACCTTTCGGATTAAGATTTGTACCAAACGCCAGCGATGCCTGAGTTATCCTTCCTAATTTTCCTGCATTCCATGCATAGAGGTCCTTACGTACGACTATAGATTTTTGCTCACCTTTTTCATCCAAAGTACTAACGGTCCAATATTGATAAGGATCGAGAAAACCAGATAAGTTGATATTAATTTTATTGTCCAAAACATTTGAGTTAGCACTTATCGATATCGCTGCCAATTTGAAGGAGTCGGCCAAAAAATTATAACTTGAACTAAGCGCCAGGTTATTGAAGATGGAGATTTTTCGATCAGCTGTATCTTTAGCATTTCTCACTTTCATTTCCACTGTATTCCCCAAACTAAAACTCATTGACTGATTTCTGCCCGCAGGTGCGTTACCATAAATGAATCCTTCGTGAATTGATTTTAAAACCGTGCCAGGTTTACCATGCGAATCAGTAACGCCAACTCGTTGGTAGTAACCATATTTTGGATCGGAAAAATCAGGGCTATAAGAAAACCCGACTGAGGGACTCATGACATGTCGAATAGCTCTAATAGTGCTTGTTTTCTTTTTTGCCAAGTGCATTCCATAAATTCGGGTGGTGAAACCCATCGAAAGGTTGTAAAAAGATTCCCGATTGAATTGGTGTATGGTATCACTCTTAATGGCTGTCGTTCCTAATGACACATCACTTTTTTCGGATGTATCCCAAACCAGTTTATCAAAATACCACAACTCGTTATAAGTAGTGGATGCTGTAATCGTAGCGTATTTCAAAACCTTAAACGATGTGCTGATTGGTATCACATGACGAAAACCTTTATTCGCATTCCCCAAATAGATAGGAAGATTTTGCAAATTAAATGCGCCAATGCTATCGTGCTTTGATCCATCCGCTTTAGTAACTGTTCCTAAAGAGTTATTGATTTGATTTTGTGCGCTCATTGTGTACTTCACCTGAAAATTCTGGAGAATCATGGTGTTAGACTTCTTGAACGGATAGAGGTTGTTCATGTTAAAGCTGATGTCGGGGAGAGACAAATCAACCCTGCGCGTTTTAAAATCCTGGTTAATTCGAAAGTTAGTTGCCAAGGCGAACGGCGTACCTGGAAATGAAACTGAATAGGAGATGTTAGAACTTGCTTTCTGCTGCGCGTTACTATTCATAATGGACGCTGTGTTAGGCTGACCTATCCCCAAATAATTATTCGCATTGTTAGTGCTTGATGCCATATTCACCGATGCAGCAAAGCGCGTATTTCCCTTTGACTTGGGCGAATGAGACCACGTTAAACTAAAATCTTTGCGTATATCAGGTTTTTCTAAATTAGTACTGTAGTTATTACTGTTAAAAGTAAATGCTACGTTTCCGGAATATTTATATCGGCTAAGGTAGGTTGATCTAACATAAAGTCCCGACGAGCCCTTTGTGTAAATATCTCCGGTTACGCTTAACTTGAAATAGTCGTTGACATCAAAATAATATCCGCCATTGCGGAGAAAAAATCCTCGCGTTTGCTCTTCACCATAAGCAGGCACAATAATGCCCGATGAACTTTTGCGCTGTGAAGGAAATATTCCGAAAATAAATGCCAAGGGTGTAGGCACGTGGTTGAATTCCATGTAGAATGGTCCTGAAACTACTTTGTCACCCGGAATGGCCTTGGCTTTCCCCGAAATGATACGATAATGCGGATCCGCCAAGTCGCACGTGGTGTAGCCATTTCCTCTTGTAAACAATTCATTCTTATCGTTCTTGTAAACGGATTCGCCGTGCATAAATCCTTCCCCTTCCTTGGTGACGACTTCCGTTATTTTTGCTTTCTTATTTTTGAAATTGTAGACCATGCCTTTCGTCTCGTATTCATGCTCACCATCTTTGAAAATCGGAAAACCTACCAATTGACCTGTCGAATCTTTCTTTCCGTTGGCGGTGATGGTAGATTGTTCATAGTCGATAACAATCTCCTCTGCATCGAGATTTATTTCCCCATAGGTGACCTTAGCATTTCCATAGAGACGAACGATTTTTTTCTGTAGCTCTGAAACAATTGAATCGTCGGCTGAATACTTGATCGTAGATTCAATATCGCTCTTGGGAGCTTTTTTTGTTGAATCCGCTTTTACTTTACTCGTATCGGAGGAGGTAAGTTTTTTATTTTGAGACAGCGTATCATTTTTTTGAAGTTGGGATTTCGAAGGCGCCTTTGTGGGTTTTCCTCTTTGGGCAAAGGAAGGCGATGAAAATAAAATAAGCGTGCACGCAAAAAAAATAATGAATCGAACCACAATACCGTTGCCAATCGTTAGGAGTAAAACATATTTAGCATGTTGTAAAAAATTCACAACTTTGCGTAAAGTTATTTCAATTCTGGCACACATTGACACGTTCGTGAGGAATATCGGGATAAAGGTTCTTCTGATAGCAATAACCTTGCTAAATTCTTCGGCCTCCTTTCATTCGAACGGTACCCGGGTGGCTACCATTGTCATTGATCCTGGCCACGGGGGCAAAGATCCTGGAACATCGGGCAAAAACACCAAAGAAAAAGATATTGCCCTTAAAATATCATTGAAGTTTGGTGCTTATATTGAAAAAAACATGCCGGATGTAAAAGTGGTTTATACCCGAAAAACCGATCGTTATGTGGCGCTGGAAGAACGGCCCGAAATGGCCAATCACGCCAAAGCAGATCTTTTTGTCTGTATCCACGCAAACTCCTTACCGGGAGCCCCTGCTTATGGCACCGAAACCTATGTGATGGGCTTGCATAAAGACAAAGGGAATTTTGAAGTAGCCAAAAGAGAAAACTCAGTAATGCTTTTCGACGAAGATTATAAAGAACGTTATGAAGGATTTGATCCGGAAAGCCCCGAATCATACATATTATTTACCCTGAGCCAAAGTGCTTACCAAGAAAGCAGTTTGAAATTTGCCCAAAAAGTTGAGGCACAGTTTAAAACTAAAGCGGGGCGATACAGCCGTGGGGTGAAGCAAGCCGGCTTCTGGGTGCTATGGAAAACTTCTATGCCAAGCGTACTCATTGAAACTGGCTTTCTATCGAATATGAAAGAAGAAGGTTATTTAGCCAGCGACAAAGGTCAAGATGCAATTGCAGCTGGCATTTACCGGGCTTTTAAAGAATACAAAATGGAAATGGAGTCAATAAATTAATTCAATGAAATGAACCATACTATACAGTATTCCTTAGACTTTACTCAACAAATAATAGCCCGATGAAAAACAAAGAATTAAAAGTCGGTCTATTTAGCGCCATCGCTTTGGTATTATTGTATTTCGGTTTTAATTTCTTGAAAGGCAAGGATTTTTTCGAGACAAAAAAAACTTATTACGCCGTTTACGACAACATTGACCAACTAGAAGTTTCTAATCCTGTATTGGTCAGCGGGTATGCTGTTGGGCGAGTAAGTCATATTAAAATATTGCAGAACAAAAACAACCATGTTCTTGTGGAGATGGAGATTGATGCTGATATCGTCATCACCGATTCTACCAAGGCAATTTTAAACAGCGAACTCCTTGGAGGAAAATCAGTTCTTTTAAGCATGGGTCGCTCCAAGAAAAGACTTAATGCAGGAGATACCCTTCATACTGAAGTAGCAAAGGGGATGTTTGATGTGATTTCTGAAACGGCTACTCCTGTGGCAACCGATTTACAAAGCACACTGCGCAAGTTCAATGCCGCCATTGACAACATCAGTAAGAATTTTGAAAAGCTTGACTTGATTCTGGCGGGTCTTCAAAAAACACCAGGGCTGATTAACCAAACACTGACCACCACCAACGGTAGCATCGAAACACTTGCTGCGAGCTTTAAAAACGATGCAGAAAAATTAAGTGTAACACTTGATGAACTAAAGCCTACACTTGCAAATTTTAAAGTGCTTTCAGATTCTCTGAAAAGAATTCAGTTGAATCAAACGCTGGTTAAAACTCAACGTACACTTAATAGCCTGAATGAAACCTTAGGTAAAATGAAGAAAGGTGATAATACAGTGGGCAGGCTTATGACTGAAGACTCATTGTATGTGAACCTGAATAAACTGTTGATCAACCTCAATGTGCTTGCAAAAGATTTCAATGACAACCCCAAGCACTTCCTTGCACCGCTCGGAAAGAGCTCAAAGAAAATAGAGCGCGACAGAAAAAAGGCTGAAGAAAAGAAA
>DASYTA010000662.1:0-6408 GCA_036002745.1 Cyclobacteriaceae bacterium
TCGAATCCTTGTAATTGCCCATGCCAAAGCCCATTACTGTTAAGAACACACCATCCTGTCTCTTCTCTTCAATCAAGCGCTCCATCGCACCATTGCTCGATTCACCAATATTGAAATCTCCATCGGTGGCAAGAATCACACGATTGTTTCCTTCTTTGTTAAAATTTTCTTTAGCGGTTTGATAAGCTAAGCGAATTCCCTCACCACCTGCCGTTGATCCACCAGCTTCCAAATGATCAAGTGCCTCAATAATTTTTTTCTTTTCTGCGCCCGAAGTTGAAGGTAAAACCAATCCTGCCGCTCCTGCATATACCACAATAGCCACATGATCTTGTTCCCTTAATTGCTGCACTAATAATTTGAATGAAGATTTAAGTAAAGGAAGTTTATTGGCGTCGCTCATAGAGCCCGACACATCAATAAGGAAAACCAAATTGGAGGGAGGGAGTTTTTCAGCAGGAATTCTTTTCCCTTGCAATCCAATCAATACAAGTTTATGTTTCTCATTCCAGGGAGCTGATGAAATCTCGGTGTTGATTGAAAAGGGATCCTCCCCTTGTGGCTGTGGGTAATCATAATGAAAATAATTAACCATCTCTTCAATACGCACAGCGTCTTTTGGCGGACGCTGCCCACCTTGAATGAACCTGCGGATATTGCTGTAAGAAGCAGCATCTACGTCAATAGAAAAAGTGGAGAGTGGGCTATGAACTACATCATGAAAAATATTTTCAGTGATTCCGTCATACTCTTCGGTATTAAATTGTTGTTCGGCTTCATAAACTTGAGCTGGTGAGGGCTGATACGCCATATCTTTTGCAGCCTTTGGCTCATGTGATCTTTTCCCTCGGCTCTGCACCCCAGCAGCCCGGCCTTGCAATGACTGGCTAACGGCAGCGGCTGATAGTGATAATTTTTTCTTTTCGACTTTTTCCTCTACTACAACTTCTTTCAACTCTTTTACATCTACTTCAAGAGAAATATCTATTCGATTTTGGGTACCGATTTTTTCTTCTTTGGTTTTAAATCCAATAAAAGAGAAAACCAAAATGCCACCTTGGTCAGGTGCAGTGATCAGATAATTTCCCTGATCATCAGTAACAGTACTTGTTGTGGTTCCTATCAATACAACATTAACGCCTGGGATTGCGCTTCCATCTTCCTTTGAAGTGACCTTGCCCATGATCGTTCGGGTGGGCATTGCCCTAAAACTGGTTAGAAGGATAACCATCGCAACCAGTATGGAGAGTTTTGTTTTCATATGTTAAATTTTTAAGTAGGATGCTGCCCAGCTGTATTTTCCATAAAGCCTGAGAAAAAATTTTAACTTGGCTGCCAATGTCTATCTCTAAAACCGACAACGATCTGATTCTTCTTTACAAAAAGACTGGTGATCTTTCTGTGATTGGAGAATTGTATTCTCGTTATACCTCGTTGGTTTATGGGGTTTGCCTGAAATACTTGAAGGATCGTGATGAGTCCAAGGACGCTACAATGCAGTTGTTTGAGAAGTTGATGGACACTTTGAAAAGCCATGAAGTCGAGAATTTTAAAAGCTGGCTTTATGTTTCGGCCCGAAACCATTGCCTGATGCAGATCAGAAGCAAAAAGGGTAAATTCAAAGAAGAAATCGATGCCCTTGATATGGAAAACCAGTTCATTTTGCATCCTCATGAGGAAAATGAGCTGGAGAAAAATTTAGGTAAGCTGGAAGAGTGTATTAAAAGATTGATAGACGATCAGCAAAAGTGCGTTCGCCTATTTTATCTCAATGAAAAATGCTACAAGGAAATCACAGTCATTACGGGATTTGATTTAAACCAGGTGAAAAGTTTTATTCAAAATGGGAAAAGGAATTTAAAAATTTGTATGGAAGAAAATGGGTAGTCTCTCAGACGATATTATCAAATACAAAAAGGGCGAACTAAATCCAGAGCAAATGCATGCGCTGGAGAAGAAAGCATTGGCTGATCCCTTTTTAGCTGAGGCATTGGAAGGTGTCGAAAATATTTCTGCCGAAGAATTCGCTGCTGATATTTCTGAAATAGAAAAAAATATTCTTCACAAAAAGAATCCCGCACGTACAGGAATATTCACTCCGCTTCGCATTGCAGCCGGAGTATTACTCGTTGCCTCCTCTATTTTTATCGTCTATCAATTCGTTCCACGGGCCGAAACAATTGCTCTAAAAACAGAAAAGCCGAAGCCGGAGAAGAAAAAAGAAAGTGAAAGGCCAAGTGCTGGAAGTGGGAAAAATGCTGAAAACGTGCAAAGTGAAAAATTGAAAGCCGAGAATGAAAGTTCGAAAGAAAGAAAAAAAACAGAGCCTTCCGTTTCGAACAGTCGTGACTTAGCCTTCAAGCCAGATCACCATCAGAACAAACAGCCAGCGAATAAGCAAAATGCAGGGGAAGAAATTCAACAGCCTGCCCAGGTAACTCCAGAGGCTCAAGAACAAAAGGCTAAAGTTGAAATTCAATCTGTTCCGCAAGCAGCACCAATTCAAGATTTAGCGGTGGTTGAAGAACGATCCTTAAAAACTGAAACTGAAGATGACAAAGTATCAAAAGAAATTGTCGCCGCTGAGCCAAAGGCTGCTGGTGCAAGTGCAACTTCTCAGGATAAAAAAATGGATTCCGAATCGAGAGCCAAGCGGTTATCTGTTCCAAGAGCAAAAGCTAAAATCATTCAATCTATTTCAGGCCAGGTAATAGCAGCAGAAGACGGTTCACCCTTACCAGGAGTAAGTGTAAACGTTAAAGGAACATCCATCGGTACCGTCACTGATTTGAAGGGCAACTATACTATCTCTATCGAAGGTGAAAATCTGCCGTTAGTATTTTCATTCATTGGTCTACAACAGCAGGAGGTAGACGCTGCCGGCAAAGACAAAATCAATGTGAAAATGAAGGAGGATGCTACACAACTAAGCGAAGTGGTAGTTACTGGGTTTGGTTCGGCAAAAGACGAAGACCGGGAGCCGGTAATTACCTTGGCAGAACCAATTGGTGGCAAAAAAGCATACGACAATTATTTGGAATCTAATTTGAGATACCCTGAGGAAGCTTTGAAAAATAAAATAAAAGGGAAAGCAGGAATCGAATTTACAGTAAGTACGGACGGAAGCCTCAAAGACTTTCAAGTGATTAAGAAGTTGGGTTACGGTTGTGAAGAAGAAATCATCCGCTTGGTAAAAGAAGGACCAAAGTGGATTCCCTCAAAAGAGGATAACATACCAACAGAAAGCACAGTAAGAGTTCGTATGCGATTTGATCCCACAAAATCCGGCAGATAAAACCGTCATTTAAAAAAGGCTTCTTCACTTTCGTGAGCCACACTTATTTTTTAACGGGCATTGGCATTTCAATATTATTTATACTTTTGGGCAACATTGACCTAACACTATCTCCATGAGTTTATTTATTAAGAAGCCACTCGATCAATTGCTGGCACAGGCATCTGAGTCAGGAAAAACATTAAAAAGAACACTTGGAGCTGGTAATCTGGTTGCGCTTGGTGTTGGAGCTATTATTGGTGCGGGTCTATTTGTGCGCACTGCTGCCGCCGCCGGTACAGCTGCGGGACCTGCAGTTGTAATTTCCTTCATTGTTGCAGCAATAGGCTGCGCGCTAGCTGGATTATGCTATGCAGAATTTGCATCGATGATTCCTGTGGCTGGTAGTGCCTACACGTATGCTTATACAACTATGGGCGAACTAGTTGCGTGGGCCATTGGATGGTCTTTGGTGCTTGAGTATGCTCTTGGTGCGGCTACAGTTGCAATCTCATGGAGTCAATATTTAAATAATTTACTGGGAGGATCCATTCCCTATGAATGGTGTCACTCTCCTCTTGAAACATCCACCACGGGTGTACATGGAATTATTAATGCCCCAGCATTGGTAGTTCTTACGATAATCACCTTAGTACTTATTAAAGGCACTCAGGAATCTGCCATTGTCAATGCCATTATTGTTTTCATTAAAGTATCTATTGTATTGATTTTCATTGCCATCGGTTGGAAGTTCATTAATCCGACAAACTATGTTCCTTTCATGATTCCTGCTGATGCACCTGATATCATATCTCCTAATGGCGATGTGAATTCTTACGCACCATTTTTCAAACATGGCTGGGGTGGGATTTTCGCCGGAGCCGCTTATGTCTTTTTCGCTTTCATTGGATTTGACGCTGTCTCCACGGCTGCACAAGAAACTAAAAATCCAAAGCGTGATATGCCTATTGGCATTCTTGGCTCATTACTCGTTTGCACCATACTATACGTTTTATTTTCACATGTACTAACAGGAGTTGCTCCTTATACTGATTTTGTTGGTGATGGACGAGAAGCTTCAGTGGCTTATGCTATCATGAAATATATGCCAGGTTATGGTTGGCTTGCTACCATGGTAAGTGCAGCAATTCTTGCGGGATTTTCTACCGTAATCTTAGCCATGTTGTTCGGACAGTCTCGCGTATTTTTTTCTATGTCGAAAGATGGATTGCTCCCTAAAGTATTCTGTGAGTTGCATCCTAAATTTAGCACCCCATACAAATCAAATTTGATTTTGCTGGTATTTACTGGAGTGATTGCAGGATTTATTCCCGAAAACCTTACGGGTACGTTAACAAGCATTGGAACACTTTTCGCATTCGTATTAGTTTGTGCCGGTGTTTGGATTATGCGGAGAACTAACCCCGAAGTTGAACGGTCATTCCGCACGCCTCTAGTCCCGCTCGTTCCAATTCTTGGAATGATCTTATGCACCGCCTTAATTGTGTCATTAGATACGATGACACAAGTTGTAGCATTCGTTTGGTTGCTGATCGGTCTAGTGATTTATTTCACTTACAGCAAAAAGAATAGCGCTTTACGCAATCAATAAGATCAATTAATTATCTCGTCAGAGATTTTTAAGGTCGTCCCTGCTATTTCAATCCGGTATTGAAGTAGTGGACGTTGCGCAGGTCCGCCAGTTGGCTGTCCGTCAGAAAAGTTGAAGGTTGATTTGCAGCAGCGATCTATTAGGTATAAAGTCGAGCCATCAACTTGCACAATGGCACAATCCTCTTCCGGATGATGAGGGCAAGCTCGCTCGTAAGCTCTGAAAGAATTCTCTCCTTCGCGGTACAGAATGATACCACGGAAACCACCACCCTCGATGTAGGCATAGCCTCCATCTAATCTCAGTCGCTGATACTGAGGATAACTCAAATTAATAGTTATCGTTGGAAACGCTGCTTGAGAATAAGCCTGATAAGACACACTCAACAGCGCAAAAGCTATGATCAATTGAATTCTATTTTTTTTCATAGTTATAATATCCTTTTCCGGTTTTTCTTCCCAATTGACCTGATGATACTTTTTCTTCTTGAATTCGATTGGGTTTAAAGCGCTGAACCTTATTGAAGGCGTCATACATTAGTCTGCTCACTTCCAGGTTCACATCGTTGCCAATTAAATCCATCAATTCAAAAGGGCCTAACTTAAAACCGGCAGATCGTAAAAGGGCATCAATCGTGCCAATATCAGCCGCATCATCTTGCAACAAATGAAGTGATTCTAAATAATAATGTCTCGCTACACGATTAACGATAAAACCTGGAGAATCTTTTACAACAACAGGCGTCTTTTCAATAGCCTTTACAAAAGCAGCCATCGATTTTACCAAATCGCTATCCGTTTTCTCACCAGAAACAACCTCAACTAATTTCATTAGGTAAGCCGGGTTAAAGAAATGCAAACCCAATAATCGTTCAGGATGATTTAAGTTTGAGCCGATTTTTGAAACTGAAAGTGAAGAGGTATTCGTGGTAAAAATTGTATCTGGATCGTTTATCTTTTCTAATTCAGAAAATAATTTTTGTTTCACTTCCAGCTTTTCTATCACGGCTTCGGCAACTAAGTCTACTTTCAGCATCTCAAAAGAGCACAGCTTAATTCGCAGTAAAACTTCTCTTTTTTTTTCTTCAGTTGACTTCCCCTTTGCTATCGCCTGATCAAAATTCTTACCGATATTTTGAATTGCTCTCTCCATCGAGCTGACATCAGCATCGTGGAGAAGAACTTCATACCCGGAACTTGCGCAAACTTGCGCAATTCCTTGCCCCATGGAGCCCGCACCGATCACACCAATTTTGTTGATCGGTCTCATAGATCAAATCACAGTTTTGAATTGCTTGAGAAAGCGAATATCGTTTTCGGAATAGAGTCTTAAGTCGTTTACCTGAAACAGCAGTTGAGTAACTCGCTCGATACCCATGCCAAAAGCAAATCCCGTATATTCTTCAGGATCGATTCCACAATTTCGCAGCACATTAGGATGCACCATACCTGAGCCGGCAATCTCTACCCAGCCGCTGTGTTTACAAATGTTGCAGCCTTTGCCTTTGCAAATCAAACAAGAA
>DASYTA010000663.1:0-3497 GCA_036002745.1 Cyclobacteriaceae bacterium
AAGCTCGCGAAAAAGGTAAAGGCCTGTGGAAAGAACAAGATCCTACCCCTCCATGGATTTATCGCCGGCAACAAACCTTATTACAACCCAAGTCGAGTTAAAATAAAATTTAAATCGCGTCGTTATACCCCAGTTATGAAACAAATCAAGCTGGGGTTTTTTGTTGGCTTATTAGGAATATTGCTTCCTTTTTTAAGTCATGGTCAAAGTAATTCTTTGGGCGATCGTGCGCAGGTTGTCGTCGAAACACCTCATCACACAGTTCATAAGCAACACATCACGCACAAGCAAAAGTTATTATTCAAAAAACCGAATGTAAAACATACCCCGGATTATGAATACTATCACCACATGGAACAGGAGGCTCGCGAGAAGCAACGAGTGAAATTAGAAGAGATCAAGTCGCGTGGAGTATCTCACCCAAAAAAAAACGCAGAGTATAAATATTATGTGCGTGCGGAGATTGTGGCTAAAGAAAAGCAACACATGCTTCGCAAGATGGACAAACCACAATACTCTGATATCACTTACTTTGGCCATAAGCATAAACCAAAAAAGCATTTACCTTATGCCATGAGGTATTGCAAAGAGTGTGGGATAAGACATTGATTCCTTTTATACTTGATTCTGAGTCCTAGATTCAAGTATGTAGAATCATCCAGAATCGAGGATCATTTTCTAACTTGTGCCCTCGATGGACATTGCATCCTACATCGAGCACACCAACTTAAGTCCCACACTTACGATCAAAGACATCGATCAGCTCGTTGTTGAGGCCAACCAATATAATTTTTTGGGAATTTGCGTGCCGCCATTTTGGGTGAAGCGCGCCAAGCGAGAAATTGGCAATTCTAATATTTTATTAGTAACGGTTGCAGGATTCCCTTTTGGTTATTCGATGACCGAAACAAAATTGGATGAGATCAAGCGTGCAATCGATAACGGTGCCGATGAACTTGATGTAGTTTGGAATGTGTCTTCTTTTAAAACAGGTATCCCGTGGACTAAAATAGAAATAGCGAAGTGCAGCAAGCTAGCGCATGATCACCAAAAAATTTTGAAAGTAATTATTGAAACCGCGTATCTTTCGGATTCGGAAATTGTCACCGCCTGTAAAATGTGTGCAGATGCCGGAGTTGATTTTGTAAAAACGTCAACTGGGTTTGCATCCAGTGGTGCAAAGGAAGAACATATCCGATTGATGAAAGCTTCATTGCCTTCGTCAGTGGGTATAAAAGCATCAGGCGGAATAAAAACTTTAGAGCAAACTATGCTGATGATTAATGCCGGTGCCACACGCATTGGTACTTCATCAGGAATAAAAATTTTACAATCGCACACTAACCCAAAACCATGAACGAATTCTCTACACTCTTTCCTGAAGAAAAATCAATTCCAGCTTCTGTAAAATTACCTGCTAACAACGAGCAACGCGAGTATCTTATCAATGGCGAGATGCGTACCTGGCAAGGTGGCATGAGCCCTGTTGCTAGCCCCATTTTTGTGCGCGAAGGAGCTGAGTATAAACAGAAAATAATTGGAAGCACGCCATTGCTTACTTCCAAAGAAGCGCTGGAGGCATTGGATGCTGCTTTGAATGCCTATGATCTTGGACATGGTGCTTGGCCGATGATGACTGTTTCTGAAAGGATTCAGCACGTAGAAACCTTTTTAGGTAAGATGAAGGAGAAGCGACAAGAGGTGGTAAACCTCTTGATGTGGGAAATTGGTAAGACACAAAAAGATTCGGAAAAGGAATTTGATCGCACGTGCGATTACATTGTTGATACCATCGATGCACTCAAAGATTTAGATCGCAAGTCTTCGAACTTTGTTCAAGAGCAAGGCATTATGGGTCAGATCAGGCGCGTGCCTCTGGGTGTTGCGCTTTGCATGGGACCTTATAACTACCCACTTAACGAAACCTTCAGTACGCTTTTTCCAGCGTTGATCATGGGCAATACGGTGGTGTTTAAACCAGCCAAGTATGGTGTGTTGCTTATCCGCCCGTTACTGGAAGCATTCAGAACAAGTTTCCCGCCTGGAGTAATCAATGTGATTTATGGTCGCGGCCGCGAGACGGTTGGCGCTTTGATGGAAACAGGAAAAATTGATGTGTTTGCATTTATTGGTACGAACAGAGGAGCGAACGAATTGAAGAAGGCGCATCCTAAATCGCATCGTTTGAAAGCGATACTTGGTCTTGATGCTAAAAACCTTGCTATTATTTTGCCTGATGCGGATCTTGATAATGCAGTGAACGAATGTATTCTTGGTTCACTTTCATTCAATGGCCAACGATGCACAGCAATTAAAATTATTTTTGCACACAAGGACATTCAAGAACAATTCATCAAGAAGTTTTGTGATGCGGTTGCAAAACTCAAACCAGGCATGCCGTGGGACGCTGGCGTTTCATTGACGCCATTACCAGAACCAGGAAAGACCGACTACCTCAAGGCACTCGTAGATGATGCTGTCGCGAATGGTGCTAAGATTATGAATAAAAATGGTGGAGAAACATTCCAGACCTTTTTCTACCCGGCAGTGCTTTATCCGGTAAACGATAAAATGAAAATCTATTTTGAAGAACAGTTTGGTCCCGTGGTTCCAATCCGTTCATTTGAAGGAGAGAAAGAAGTGATCGAATACATCCTTAACTCTAATTTTGGTCAACAGCTAAGCATCTTCGGTAAGGATTCAAAAACAATTGGGCATTTGATCGATGCTTTTGCTAATCAAGTTGGCCGCATCAATATCAATGCGCAATGTCAGCGAGGCCCTGATCTATTTCCATTCAATGGAAGAAAAGATTCGGCAGAAGGCACGCTTTCTGTATCAGATGCATTGAGAGTGTTTTCAATTCGATCGCTGGTAGCCACAAAGATTACAGACGACAACAAAAAGATCATTGGCAATATTATCCGTAATCGTGAGTCAGCATTTTTGAGTACAGATTATATTTTCTAGAAGTCATATCAAATTCTTATAGGCGTCTGACACCTCTGAGGTGTCTTGACGCCTTTAATTATACTTCGAAATTCGTACTTCGTCAATCAACATGGTGAAACATTTAAACATTCGTGTTTCAGGAAAAGTGCAAGGTGTTTTCTTTCGTGCCTCAACGAAAGAGCAAGCCGATCAATTAGGCGTGAACGGATTTGTTCGTAACGAACCCAATGGCGATGTCTACATCGAAGTAGAAGGAAACGAAGAGAAATCGAAACTGTTTTCGGATTGGTGCAAACGTGGCCCAAACAGTGCTCGTGTTGATTCTTTTAAAGTTGAGGAAGCAGACTTAAAAAATTTTGTTTCGTTTGAGGTGAGGAGATGATTGCCAGAACGAATACTTTATTATAAGAAAAAAACTGCCCTTTATGAGACGCTCTTGTTAATTCGAGTTGTTATTTTTGATAGTAGTAACTGAATCCATCAATCGCATCATCAATTAGGATCAGGGTATCATTTTGAATACGATCAACAAGCTTATAGATAGG
>DASYTA010000664.1:0-12145 GCA_036002745.1 Cyclobacteriaceae bacterium
AGGGGTATTCGAACTGATAGTTGATAGAAGTGAAATCAATCCATATGATGCTACCGAGGGGAATACGGTCTCAGTCTACTATCATCCCGATTTTAAAAAAGTATATCTTCGTAAGCCTCGGGAATCTTTAATGCATATGCCTGTCAATAAAGTATTAAACCCATTCCTTTTTTGGTCAGGCGCAACGATTTTACCTTTCCCTATTTTCTTCTATGTTTATTTACGCTATTGGAGGAAAAAGAAAATTGAAAAAGAAAGATTAAAAGCAAATCCACGAGAACGATGGATAGAATAACAATAGTAGAGTGAAAGTAAACTCCTCGAATCCAAGATTCCTTAATTCACTTTAATCAATTCCACTTCAAAAACCAATGTAGCATAAGGAGGGATTTGTCCGCCTTGTCCACGCTCACCGTAAGCTAGTTCATAAGGAATGTAAAGCATCCATTTGTCTCCTTCTTTCATGAGTTGTAGTGCTTCTGTCCAGCCACCAATCACCTGGGTTACACCAAAGATGGCAGGTTGACCCCGTTTTATCGAACTATCGAATTCAGTACCGTCAATAAGTTTCCCCGCATAGTGAACCGTAACCTTATCGGCAGATGTAGGAGTTTTTCCAGTACCTGCCGTGAGTACTTTATACTGCAGTCCGCTTGCAGTGATCTTTACACCTTCGTTCTTTTTGTTGCTCTCTAAAAATGCTCTTCCTTGTTCTTTGGCTATTGCCCCTTTCTTTTCAGCTGCTTGCTGCATGAATTGTTGCACAATGGGCAAACACGATTGTTGATCAATCTGCAACGTCTTTTTCTCATAGACGTCTTTAACAGCTGCCAACATTGCCTCCACGTCCAGAGAATCACCACCCTGGCCTTTGATATTATTGGCAAACAAAACGCCCATGCCATAACCTGCTTTCTTGTTGGCAGTATTCAACTCAACTACTTTAGGCTTTTTAAGTTCTTCAATTTCAGCTTGCAGTTTTTTAGTCTCCGCCTGCAATTTTTTTACCTCTGCTTCCAATTCTTTTTTTGATTGCGCAAACAAGGGCAATGAACTGATAAAAATAACAGCACCAAGGGTTAATGAACGCTTCATACTAATTGTGAAATTTTTGTTTTTAAAATTGGGCGAATATACAAATCGAAAGAATAACATTAAATCATCGAACCTTCATTTTCCTTACTGCTATCGAAAATAGCCTAGGAAAAAAACGTTTCAAATAAACACCAGAGACTTCCTTTAATCCTCCGATATACACTTCTTCTTTTTTCTTTTGAATGGCATCGATAATTTTTTCCGCACAAACTTTGGGAGGTAAGCCACGAGCCGTGGTTTTATCCATTTTATTTAGTTTCGACCCGTCGCCGGTTAATGCATTTAGCGTAACATTCGTTCGAACCCAACCTGGACAGATAAGCGTTACGTAAATTGATTTACTTTCCTTCCAAAGCTCTGCGCGCAACGAATCAAAGAATCCATGAAGCGCATGCTTCGCCGCTGCGTAACCCGAACGAAAAGGAGTGCCAATAACTCCCATTACACTACTTACCGTTACAAAGTGGCCAGTCTTTCGCCTCAAAAAATAGGGAAGCAAAAACTTTGTAAGCGCGACTGTTCCGAAATAGTCCACCTCCATCACTTGCCGATCTACACTAAGCAATGTATCCTTGGCTAAGCTTCGTTGGCTAATGCCTCCGTTGTTAATTAGCACATCAATATATCCAAAAAGCTGAACGGCTGCTTCAACATTTAGCTTCAACATATCGGACTGTGCAAGATCCAGCGGAAGTGTTCTAATATTCGCTTGAATTTGCTGAGGACAATTTCCTTTTACTCGTTCTAACTCTTCTTTTCTCCGTGAGGATAAAATCAACTTCACACCTTTAATTCTGGTCAGCTCATAAACTAGAGCTTCCCCAATACCGCTGGAAGCGCCAGTAACCCAAATCACTTTGTTAGCGAGGTATCCCATCTTCAGACTTTTTTATAAACCACGAAGTCAAATGAAAACTGATGACGATCGTCCGATGAGTGATGCTGCCTAGAAATCTCCCTCCATGATTCTTTTTTGTACGAAGGAAAAAAAGTATCTCCTTCAATTTCAGCATCAATTTCTGTAAGATAAAGTTTATCGGCTATGGGCATTGCCAATTTGTAAATTTCAGATCCTCCGATAATAAACAATTCAGGTTCCCCATTTTTCGCCGCCATCTTCACACCATCCTCCAATTGATGAACAACAATACAACCTGGAGCTTTATAATCATGTTGTCTCGTTACAACAATGCTAGTGCGATTGGGAAGCGGCCTGAATTTTTCAGGTAGTGATTCATAATTTTTTCGACCCATGATCACATGATGCCCCTTTGTTGTTTGCATAAAAAATTTCATGTCGTCAGGCAGATGCCAGGGCAAGTCGTTGGCTTTGCCAATCACACCATTCCGCGCTAACGCGGCAATCATCGAAACTGTCATTTGAAAAAATAAGAATTGATGATCATGCAATCAGTTTGGCTAATCCGAAAGCTGCTGATGCGGCCAACACACCAATTACAGTTACGCGCAACGCACCTTTGAGTAAAGGCTGGCCCGTGAGTTTGCTCTTCACTAATCCGAAGCCAATCAAACAGACTACCGTTATCGCACAAGAATATTTTAAGCCATCAAAAGAAGAATCGGTAAAGAAATAAGCGCTGAGCGGAATGAGACCGCCTATGATATAAGAAACCGCTATGATGAATGCACTTTCCTGAGCTCTGTTTTTGTCAGGACGCTCGAGACCAAGTTCAAACCGCATCATAAAATCAACCCATTGTTTTGGATGCTTGGCCATTTCACGTGCTACCGTTTCTTGCATCTGCTCGCTTAGACCATATTGAGCAAAGATTTCTTTTGTCTCACGAATTTCCACTTCATGGAGTTTTTCAATCTCTTCATACTCGCGCTGCTCTTCGGCTTCATAATGCTCAATCTCGGTACGGCCTGCCAGGTAGCCTCCAAGTCCCATGGCTATGGAGCCCGCAGCGATCTCAGCTAACCCTGCTGTGATAATTACACCTGTATTGGCAATAGCACTTAAACCTGCCGCAAGAGCAAAAGGCACCGTGAGTCCATCGCTCATGCCAATTACAAAATCCCTTACTTTTTCCGACGATTGAAAATGTTTTTCTTCCATACCACGAAGCTAAGGGTTGGAGGAGATTAAAAAAAGCGAAGCTTTACCTTCGATAGCGTCGATAGCGTACCTCTGCCTCGAAGAATGAGAACAGCTGTGTTAGAATATCACCTTGATTGCCCGAATGGGTAACTTCCTGATGCTGTTCATTGAAGTGAGTGAGGATCTTATAATAAGTACTATCGCTGATTGAAAATCTTTCCATCAGCTCCTGCTTTACTTCAGTGTTGGTCACTACTTCAACATAGGTTTGTGTTCGAGCCATCTCAGCATTTAACTTGGCTAACTTTCTTTTTTCACGCTCGCGCTTAGAAAAAAAGTCAAGATTTACCGAAGCTCCACCTTGGCCGCCAGGCATAGCGCCACCGAATGGCAAGGATTTACTTCTCAGCTTCAATGATGGTAATTCCTTTTTCTCTGCTTCAGGTCTTCCAGTAATGGTTACTTCACGAAGCATAATCACCTGCTGCGTCAATCGCACAAACATCACATCCTCCCCAAAGTAGACGGGCAATTCCAGTCGATCGTACCCGATACTTGTGAAAAGTAACGAATCTGTTTCTTTTACTTTAATAGAAAATACCCCGTTGGCATTAGTAATAGTTCCAAACGCTGTTCCTTTCAACTTGACTGAAACATTGGGGAGTGCATTCAAGGTAACCGAGTCCACGACAATACCCTTCAATATTTTTTGGGCATTCGCCGAAAAACAAATAGCGACTGAAAGTAGCGTAACAAAGAAGAATTTTAATTTCATCAACTTCGCAATATACTCCCCTGATGGAATTTTATTAAAAAAAGTTTTTGAACGGTTTTAACTTTTGTTAGCCAGTTGACCGCAGGCTGCATCAATATCCTTACCACGGCTTTTTCGTATGCGAGTGGTAATGCCATTGCTTTCGAGCAAGTGCATATACATATTGAGAACATCATCGCTTGCTTGCTTAAATTCCCCATCATCGATAGGATTGTATTCAATCAGGTTTACTTTGGATGGAATCACTTTACAAAATTTCAATAAAGCCTGAGCGTGCTCTTGTGTATCATTGACGCCTTTCCACACAACATATTCATACGTTACTTTACTCTTTGTTTTTTGATACCAATATCTCAAGGCATCTGCTAATTCGCTCAGTGGATTAGAGTCATTGATCGGCATGATGGACGAGCGCGTTTTATCTAGCGCTGCATGCAGAGATACCGCTAAATTAAATTTCACACCATCGTCTGCCATTTTAATAATCATCTTGGCAATACCCACGGTAGAAACCGTGATACGTTTCATCGCCATTCCCAAACCTTTCGGTGAAGTGATTTTTTCTATGGCGGCTGTTACGTTGCTATAGTTCAATAACGGTTCGCCCATGCCCATGAACACAATGTTGGTAAGCGGGCGATTGAAAAATAGTTCGGCTTGTTCTTTAATGGCAGCTACTTGATCATAAATTTCATCAGCACTTAAATTCCGTTGACGTTTTAATCTAGCTGTCGCGCAAAACTTGCAAGCCAGTGAGCAACCAACTTGTGACGATACACAAGCCGTAATTCTTTTCTCAGCGGGAATTAATACTGATTCTACGATCAAACCATCATGCAAGGTCACGGCATTTTTGATGGTGCCATCGGCACTGCGCTGCATATTATCCACATGAATGTGGTTAATAGCAAAATGTTCTTTGAGTAATTCTCGTGTCGCTACCGAGAGATTCGTCATCTGGTCAAAACTCTTGGCCGATTTTTTCCAAAGCCATTCATCGACTTGCACAGCGCGGAAAGCCTTGTCGCCATGGTCGATAAAAAACTTCTTTAAATCCTCGGTTTTGAGCTTGCGAATGTCTCGCTTTACCGTTTCAACAGGCTGCATTCCGCAAAGGTACAACCGTAACGTGAAATATTATTTCGCTTTCACAAAAGCTTTTGTTTCACATTCTTTCACCGCATCGTGTATTTTCAGGGAAGTTTCAGTCAGCTCATCAATTGCAAAACGCTGCGTGATCATGCCAGACTTCTTATCGACAAAATGCAATTCCTGCCCACTGACTTTATAGTAAAAATCATTCATGCTGCTTCCTTTCTTTTTCCCAGTAGAAAATATTCCTTCCTGGCCAGAGCCATCTTTTTTAAATACTATCAACTTCGCAACAGAACTTTTGGAATTGCTTCCCATCATACTTTCCAGCTCTTTTTCAGTATCACTTTCTTTCATCTCAGCCTGAAAGCATGTTTTGCTGTCGGTAAGTTGCCATGTACCTTCCAGCGATTGCGATAACACAGGCCACGAGATTAAAGCGAGACCTAATGCAAATAGATTTTTCATATCGGATTATTTAATTTTTCCCAAATAAATTTCACGGGCGTTTTTCCATCGGGCATCAGCAACCCATTCTGTGAAACCAAAGCGCCATTCTCGTAATCAAATGCCCAGATGGTGGCAGTCACATCAGTATCTAAATCAGGAAAGTTCATCATTCCCAAAAGATCGGGTGCATCTTCTTCCAAGCGTTCGGTCTTTGTTACCACCAGTTGCATTTCCACAGCATCATCTTTTATCCTTCCTTTAACGGTGCACTCAACCAGAATCGTTGGATTGGTGTAGCCAGTCTCATCAGACTTTGCTAAATAAACACCGCCCCAAAGTTTCCCATTAAGGCTGTCTCCATTTTGTTTCAAATCAGTTTTAAAATAGAGATAACTCTCATCGATTGGTTCACTGTATTCATAAGCACCGTTCAGATTCTGATCTACGAGCTTTGTCTGTTGCGCCAATGAATCCAGTTTGCTTTCATTATTGTTATTCGCTTTTCTACTACAACTTCCAATCAGTACAATAACGAGGCCAAACATTAAGTATTTTGTGAAAATCATTTTGTTCCTCATCGTTTAAAAAAATTATATGCTAATTTAACATGAATTTTAAGACTACAATCTACAAATGGATTTGACGATACTCTTCTCTCCTATCGATGAACCGATTTATACTGCCGATTATCCGGCTAATTCTTTTTTCAAAAACATCCGTGTGTATGGAGAAAAAATGCCTGACTACAAGGGCGCTCACCTGGCCTTGATAGGAGTGAAAGAAGACCGAGGAACCAATACCAACAAGGGTTCTTCACTCGGTCCCGATGAAATCCGCAAGAAACTTTATCATCTCAAAAAAGGAACCGGAGCTTATAATATTGTTGATCTCGGCAACCTCAATATAGGCATTGACTTAGATGAGACTTATGTGCGCTTGAGCGAAGTCTGCCGCATGTTGTTGGAGAGCAATGTTATGCCTTTAATCCTTGGGGGCTCACATGATCTTGATTACGGACAATATCGCGGCTATGAAGACCTGCAAAAACTGATCAGCTTTCTAAACATTGACGCATTTCTTGACCTTGATGACAATAAAAGTGCCCCGCCATCCAATCAACATATTCACAAAATGCTTTTGCATGAACCTAATTATCTATTTAGCTACACGCACCTCGCACATCAATCATATTTAACCGATACTTCCTCTGCGGCGATTTTAGAAAAACTAAATTTCGAAGCGCATCGCCTTGGCCAAATGCGAACGAACCTCGCAGAAATGGAGCCTGCGATCCGTCATGCCGATATGTTCTCCTTCGACATTACTGCGATTAAATCTTCTGATGCTCCGGGCAACGCCAATGCACAACCATTTGGTTTAACCGGTGAAGAGGCTTGTCAAATCTGTTGGTATTCAGGGCTCAATGAGAAATTAAGTTCGGCAGGATTTTATGAATACAACCCTCAGTATGATGACGTTCATAAAAAAACGGCATCGGTTATCGCCACGATGATCTGGTATTTTGTAGAAGGATTTTACCATCGCAAGAACGAATCCAATTTCAAGTCGAATGATTTTTTGAAGTACGTTGTGTCGATGCCCGTAGAGCCTGAAACCATTTCATTTTACAAAAGCAAATTGACAGAAAAATGGTGGATGGAAGTAAGTTTAACGCGACTAGGTGCAAAATACTCGCGCAACTCGATTGTGCCGTGCAGCTATGCAGACTATCAAACTGCAACCAAAGGCGAAATACCTGAACGCTATATCAATGCCCTTTCAAAGATGAGCTAGCCTAACTTGTCCCCCTTTGTAAAGGGGGCTGGGGGATTAAAACCCAAATTCATGTATTACCTCCCATACAACAAAGATCTAAAACAATTCTCTCGCGATCTTCGCAATCATTCAACTTATGGAGAAGTGCTATTGTGGATGGAGTTGCGCGCTGGCCAATTGAAAGGATATAAATTCAATCGTCAGAAACCATTGGGTAAATACATCGTGGATTTCTTCTGCAAGAAATTGAATTTAGTAATCGAAGTTGATGGAGAATCGCATGATTCTATTGAAGCTCGTTTAAAAGATGAAAGACGCCAACTAGCTTTGGAAAAATTAGGATTGAGCTTCTTAAGATTTGACGACCTCGATGTGAAAAATAAAATGGAAATGGTTCTTCAAAGAATTGTAGAATTTATTGAGAAGTTTGAGAGAGCAAATCTCTCTGGGCATGCTAATCCCCCTGCGCCCCCTTTTCTATCTAAAGGGGGACAAACAGAGTAAAAGATTATGAGTCTTGCTGACTGGATCGGTTTTATTGGAGTTAGCATCTTGTTGCTTGCATTTCTTCTTAATCTATTAAAAAAAATTTCGCAAGACAGTCACACCTATATCCTATTGAATTTGATTGGCGCTGGCCTCGCTTGTGTGGCTTCAATATTGATTGAGTATGTTCCATTCATTATCCTCGAAGGTGCCTGGACGCTGGTCTCCTTAGTAAGTTGGATTCGGTTGATCATTTCCGGAAAAAATTCAGATTAACTTTCATTAGCTGCTATTACGTTTCCATTAGCAACTACAAAAATTTTATCACCACGCTTAGGTTGTACCGTTGCTAGACCTGTAAAGGCTCCAAAGGCAGGAAGAATGCATTGATTATTTTTAAAATAAAAACAAGGAAGTATCACCGATTGCTTCCCTGTCCCTCGAAGATGAGCGCCGGGATGAACATGACCAGCTACATTGAAAGCACCTTCAGGAATTTCTTCAAGAGGTTCATGAGTCAGCAATAAATCGTTTAACAAAAGGCTTTCTTCGTGCAACAAAATGTTGTGCCTTTCATATTGTCTATTGCTCATTATATCATGATTGCCAATAACTAATTCAAAAGAGCAGTGAACAAACGCTTTTCTGATTTGCCCGAATGTTTCCCAGCCATCATTGTAAACGCTATGAAATAAGTCGCCTAAAAAAATTACTCTTTCAGGCTTAAACTGATTGATGATGGATATTAAAACCTCTGCGTTCTTATCATTTCCTTTTACCGGAACAGGGATTCCAGCCTTTCGAAAATGATCAATCTTACCCCAGTGAACATCCGCAATCACCAATGATTTTATATTGGGCAACCATAGTGCCTTTTCAGGTAAAAGATGTACTCGTTCTCCACCAAAATTCAGTTCCGTAAAGTCCATTTATTATGTCGCAAATCTATAAAACCTCTATTTGTTATGTAAAAAAAAATGGTAACATTGGCATAACATTGGGCACACTCCTCAAAGTTACCTTTGCCGCTAACCATTTCTTTTTATGTTTGAACTTGACGCTAGTTACACCATCCTCCTCGTTGTTTGTTTGTTTGCTGCCTGCTGTTTTGAATTCGTCAATGGCTTTCATGATACGGCCAACGCAGTAGCCACTGTAATATATACCAATACACTTAAGCCATGGGTAGCTGTAATCTGGTCAGGCACCTGGAACTTTTTAGGAGTATTTGCCGGCGGGATTGGTGTAGCCATGGGTATAGTGAATTTACTTCCTGTAGAAACGCTAATCGATCAAAATGTGGCGCATAGTATCGCCATGGTGTTGGCACTTTTACTTACTGCTATCTTCTGGAATTTGTTGACCTGGTATTTTGGTATTCCTTGCTCTAGTTCTCACACTTTAATTGGTTCTATTCTCGGGGTTGGTCTTGCCTATTCCATTCTTCCAGAAGCTACCGGAGACTCGGTAAACTGGACCAAAGCCCAAGAGATTGGCTACTCCTTATTACTCTCCCCTCTTTTCGGCTTTTCTGTAACAATCATCCTGATGTATTTTATCAGATTGATGACTCGAAAAACTCCCATGGAAGATGTGGTATTTAAAGAGCCCAAGAAAAACTCACCACCACCAATTGGAATAAGAATTGTTTTATTTATCACTTGCACGTTGGTCAGTTTTTTTCATGGATCAAATGATGGGCAAAAAGGGGTTGGCTTAATGATGTTGATACTCATCGGGATTGTGCCAGCCTACTTTGCATTGGATGTTAATTTTGATCCCTCGAAATTGCCCGCTTCTCTTAAAAAAATTGAACAGATAGTTTCCACCATCGATTCATCCACGTTATCAAAATCAGATAAACAAAGACTGACAGCAACCAAGGAGATGAATGGACGCCTGCAAACAACATTTACAACTATAACCTCAGTAAACTCAATACCTAAAGATCAAAAGTTTCTCGTGAGAAAAGATGTTATGGTGATGGATCGAAACATAAACTCCTTACTTAAAAAGGAAGAAGTTCGGATCAGTGAAAGTGAAAAAGACACACTGAAAAAGGAATTGAAAAATGTAAGGAAAGTCACCGACTATTCTCCTCGATGGGTAATTGTCATGATTTCATTGTCCTTAGGATTAGGAACAATGATTGGTTGGAAACGAATTGTAAAAACTATCGGAGAAAAAATTGGTAAAGAACATCTTACCTATGCACAAGGCGCGAGCGCCGAAATGGTAGCATCAATTACGATTGGGTTATCCACCAGCTACGGATGGCCAGTAAGTACTACACACGTTTTATCATCAGGAATTGCGGGCAGTATGGTCGCGAGCAAAGGGGTAAAAAATTTGCAGCCCGATACCGTTAGAAATATTTTGATGGCTTGGTTCCTCACGTTACCTGTAGTGATGATTATGGGTGGCTCTCTCTTTCTGTTGTTTCGCGCAATCTTGTAATCATTTTACGGTAAGCACCAACAACCCTGAAATAATAAGAAGAGCAGCAATGGTAATTCGCCATGTGAATGGCTCTTTCAATAACCAAAAAGAAAGAATCAAAGTGATGACAATGCTCGCTTTGTCGATTACAGCAACTATTGAAACATCACCCATTTTTATTGCACGGTAATAGAAAATCCAGGAGAGCGTTGTGGTTAATCCAGAAATGGATAAAAACAAAACATCTTTCGAAGTGAGTTGATTAAAATCGCGAATGTGTTTGAACGAAATGGCGTTGAGCCAAACTAAAAGAAACACAACAGTGGTTCGCACAGCGAGGCCTGTATCTCCACTCACATTTTTCAATCCAAACTTGGCAATTACTGCGGTCAAGCCAGCAAAAATCATGGAGAGTATGGCGTAAAAAATCCAGGTAGGCATGATTACCAATCAATAGCGTAAACTGCTTTTTCCCGATTAGGATAAACTCCTTCTATCAAAACTCCGCCACTTTTATTTTCCATAATCCGGTTAACGTCTTCGGCATTCTCCACTGGTACTTTGTCGATGAACGTAATTAAAAAATTCACCTTGACGCCGGCCTTCTTCCATTTGCCATTCGTTAGTTTTACCAATGCAACAGCTCCGTCAATATTTAGTTTTCGCAATTGCTGATATGAAGCTTTCTCAAATCGCGCTCCCTCCAACTCATTGGAGATTTCTTTCTTCGCTGGTGTTAATGAACCATCATAACTTTTAAGAACAACGGTCACTTGTCTCTCTTTAGCCTGTCTTAAGAATTTTACTTTTATACTTTGACCTGGCCGATGTCGAGCTACTTGTTCTTGTAATTCTGATACACTATTGGCAACATGACCATCAATGGCAGTAATCACATCTCCTTCCATTATCCCTGATTTCTCTGCAGCACTTCCTTCGTTAACACGGTTCACATAGATGCCTTGAACAACGTTAAGGTTTTGTTTTTCAGCAAGAGTTGCATTCACGTCCACAATTTGCACACCTATCAGGCCACGTTGAACTTGTCCAAACTCCAAAAGGTCGTCCATTATTTTTCGCACCAAACTTTCCGGGATAGCAAAAGAATATCCGGCATATCCCCCAGTCGCTGTTGCGATAGCTGAGTTAATACCAATTAATTCTCCTTTCAAATTCACCAAAGCACCACCGCTATTTCCAGGATTGACAGCGGCATCCGTTTGGATAAAAGATTCTATTTGAAGATTATTAACGCGATCACGAAGAATACCAATGTTACGTGCCCTTGCGCTTACAATCCCTGCAGTAACCGTTGAATTCAAATCAAACGGATTACCAATAGCAAGCACCCATTGACCTGTATTAATGTCATCCGAATCTCCGTAACGAACGAAGGGAAGATTCGTAGCTTTTACTTTCAGCAGAGCAAGATCTGTAGTCGGATCAGTACCAATGATCTTCGCATAGAAATGGCGGTTGTTATTCATGATGACTTCGATCGAACTGCCATCTTCAATAACATGATAATTCGTAACAATATATCCATCATCGGAAATAATCACACCCGAACCTGATGACTGCGCATGAGGATTATTTAATAGCTCTAAAGGATTCAAACTAAAATTCCCAGGCCCATAAACCGTGCGAATATGCACGACTGCAGGAGTGACCAATCGAGCGGCTGTTTCAAAATTTAAACCTACAGGAACATGATAACTACTATCGCTCATCCATCGAACAGGAAAATTTTGCTGTCGCTCAACGATTGAATTGTAAGAAGATCGATCGTCTGAAAAACGTAAAGTCACCAACGCCCCCACAACCGCTCCGATAACCGACGCCACCAACACCACAGAAATCAAAAATATTCTTTTCATCCCCATGAAGATAACTTTAAAATCAGGAGAAATCAATTTCAAATACAAAAGCCCGCTCAACTGAAGTTGAAACGGGCTTTAACCTAAACCTAA
>DASYTA010000665.1:0-3473 GCA_036002745.1 Cyclobacteriaceae bacterium
TACACGACGTGCAGTTCTGCTTTAAAAAAATCTTGCAGCGCTTTTATTCGTTTAGCTAATTCTTCTGCTTCCTCATCTAGTGCATTAGGGAAAACAATACTCTTTATTGCGCCTTTAAAATTCTTTTTTGTTGCGATCACTGGAATTTTTGAAGTACGAACAATTCTTTCAGTATTAGATCCAACCATTACTTCCTGCAATCCAGTTGCTCCCTTCGTTCCCATCACGATAATGTCAGCTTTTTTCTCTTTTGCAAAATTGTTAATGGTTGCCGAGGTTGCTCCAAAGTCAACATGCCAACTTACTTTCGGTCCTTCTTTGGCCCACTTCGATTTAACCTTTTTAAATTCCTTTTCAGCATTTTCTTTCATGTCTTTGATATAGACTTCCTCGAAAGAAAGTGAAGGCATCAACAACGTGTCATACATTACTGGCAATTCCACGATGTGAAGTAATATGATTTCTCCACCGCTTTTGTTGGCAATATCGATGGCGAAGCGAAATGCATTCGTTGCAGTTTCGGAAAAATCGAAGGGAACGAGTATTTTTTTCATGACCTGAGTGTTTGTAGATCAAATGTAGTTGTCTGCTGCCTAGGTTCAAGATGATGGTCATCAAAGTGAACCCTGACTTTTATCATATTTGAATATACAAAAAGCCTTTCAAAGACAGATTTACAGAGACGGCTATTTCTACTGATTTTTTATCAGCACCTGCAATGCCGATCGCGATGATTGCTCAAGAATAACGCCTTTTATATTTCGGTACTCATTAAATGTTTTGGCGTCATAGTTTTTGACAGTGATTAAGGTAAGACCCGTATTGTAAAAGACTTCAAAGTTTTTGCTAAGCAAAGAGATTAGTTTCAATACCCGATTTTCACGATAGTCCACACAGAACGAAAAAGAGATAGCTGAGTTCTGCATAACATTAACACGCAAGCCACTTTCACTAATGGCTCCGAAAATAATTCCTAGTTGTTCTTCATTGATGAATGAGTAGTCGGTCACTTTACAAGAAATCAAGCACTGGTTTTCTTTGTGCACAATCAGGGGTGGAAGTTTGTCTACGTGGCATTCGTGAATCCTTGTCCCGATCAATTCAGGATCAACGAAACTTTTTACTAGCAACGGAATTCCTTTATTGGCAAGGGGCTTCACTGTTTTGGGATGAATAACTGAAGCACCATAGTAGGTCATCTCAGCTGTTTCTTTGTACGGTAATTCTTCGAACACCACAGCATTAGGAAGACGTTTGGGATCAGCACTCATTACGCCGGGAACATCTTTCCATATCGTTACTGATTCTGCCTTGAGGCAACAACCGAATATTGCCGCGCTGAAGTCTGATCCTTCTCTGCCTAAGGAAATTGTTTCACCTTTCTCATTAGAGCCAATAAAACCTTGGGCAATCACTATTTTATTTTTCAGTAATGATTTTAACCCGTGCATTTTGGACTCAGTATCGGCCCACTGAATTTTCCCTTCACGAAATGTGCTATCAGTACTTATATATTTTCGCGAGTCAATCAATTCTGATGGCAAACCTTCATGCTGTAAAAAAAGATTGAAAATGGCTGACGAAATAATTTCACCGTATCCAATCACTTGATCATAAACAAAGTCATATTCACCTCTCAACAATGCAGTTTTTTCTAGCTCTTTCAATGGCTTAGTCAGTTGAAGCAAAGCATCTTTCGGATCGGAAAAAATTTCTTTTATTATTTCTGCGTGATAAGCTTCTAATTCTTTGATTTCTTTCTCAAAACTTTTACCGGCTTGACTTAATGCGATTATTTTTTCGAGAGCATCGGTGGTTTTGCCCATGGCCGAAACAACGACAAGCAGATTTTCTTTACCTTGAGACTTAATGATTGAAACAATATTTCGGATAGCCGTTGCATTCTTGAGAGATGCGCCTCCAAATTTAAATACCTTCATTTATTGCTTTTTTATTGATTTCAAACGATTGCATTGTATCTTTACCCCGCCTTTCATAAGGCGCTAATTTAAAACATCCCAGCACTTAATTACTATAAACCGTGGAGACCTCGAGGATTGCATTGCCCATTGGCACAGCGTTAGACCGATTTATTAAAAACAACCAGGATCAATTTCAATATACCACCGGCGAGCTCTCTCAATTGCTACGCGACATTGCGCTTGCCTCTAAAGTAGTGAACAGGGAAATCAATAAAGCCGGTCTGATCGACATTATGGGCGCGATGGGTTCTCAAAATTCAGGTGGAGAACAACAACAGAAGCTTGATGTATTAGCCAACATTCGATTTACTCGAGCACTGACCAAGGGAGGTGAAGCTTGTGCTTTAATTTCAGAAGAGACCGAGTCTTATGTAGATTTAAACAACCAAGGCAAATATGTGATTGCTATCGATCCGTTGGATGGTTCATCTAATATTGACGTCAACGTTTCTATCGGAACAATTTTTTCTATTTATCGGAGGAAATCATCTGTTGGTCAGCCTATCACAGAGCAAGACATTTTACAACGAGGCGATGAACAAGTAGCGGCAGGCTATATTCTTTATGGCTCGTCAACAATGCTTGTTTACACTACGGGTCATGGCGTAAATGGTTTTACACACGATCCATCGCTTGGTGAATATGTTCTCTCACATCCTGACATGACTATTCCGAAAGAAGGAAAAATTTATTCGATCAATGAAGGCCCAGCAAATTCTTTTTCAAACAAGGTGAAAGACTATTTGCAGTATTGCAAAGACAGTAACTATACAGCTCGATACATTGGTTCGTTGGTTGCTGACTTTCACCGCAACTTATTGAAGGGCGGGATTTACATTTATCCCGCAACAGCGAAAGACATCAATGGAAAATTGAGATTGATGTACGAATGCAATGCACTTGCATTTATTGCTGAGCAAGCTGGAGGAAAAGGTTCTGATGGAAGTGGAAGAATTCTTGAGATTCAGCCGAAGAGCTTGCATCAACGCACGCCCTTTTATGTTGGATCAGCAAAAATGGTAGAGCAGGCAGTGAAGTAGCTGCAAATTATTTTTTCTCTTTCTCTGCGGACTTCAATATTTCCGGGGCTTCAGCTAAAAGAATGCCATACCATTTTATCAGCTTCTTGATATCAGAAACATAAACACGCTGCTCATCAAATTCAGGTAAAGCGGATTTGAGAAACGCTCGAAGTTCCGTTGCATCAGACTCGCTATCAACTCCAAGATCAGCGCCAAATTGCTCGTTGATTTTTCTTAATACATCTGCCAAAGGCACCGTTCCTTCTTTGGTTGTAGTGTAAATACTTATTTCGCTAAGAACGGAAACGCGATGTGATGCCCCCGCCACAACTTTAGCTTTGGTTGCGTCCATAGCTTCAAGAACAACAGCCGACTTTCCCGGCTTTAAAATTTTGTAAAGCCCACTTTTTCCACTGATTGATGCGATTTCAGAAAATTCCATGCTATGATTTTGGCGCAAATATAAAAT
>DASYTA010000666.1:0-7753 GCA_036002745.1 Cyclobacteriaceae bacterium
ATCAACGAAATAAGATGTGGCACCATCACCAAGTACCGATTCAGCGATATAATGATTTCCATCCCCTCCAGTCACTTGGGCGTTGGCAAGCATAAGTGAATAGGACTTCGCAACAAACCAGAAGCCTCCTATATTTTCGCCACCGGTGCTACCAGCTGTTTCAATAACTCCGTCACCTGCTGGCGCATAATAATAGAGTGGCCAGCCTTTGTAAGTGGTTTGTTTCGTACCATTTACTGTGATCACATCAAAGTCAGTTGTAGCTAGCGAGGTAGAGCTCGTGGTAACGACGTCTGTATAAAATGCGGGCCACTTCACGGTTGTGCAGGCGCCAGTGGGACAGAAGTGATTGGTCTTGTCAGTATCTTTTGTAAACATGTACAGTGTTCTTCCTTTTGAGTCAGTTATTACGTTGCCCAGCGTCGCGTTTTGGGTTATATTGATAGAGGTGGGAGCTGCTGTTGTAGTAGTGTTCACCGTATGCCATATCCCTGGGCTTGGAAAACTTATGCCGCGGGTGTCGCCTCTATTGACATCGCCGGCGGTGCTACTGTTTCCACCAAAATAATAGAGTGGCCTTCCTTTATATGTTGATTGTGCTTGACCAAATACGGTGATCTCACCAAAATCGGATGCGCTTACTCCTGTAGGCAGGTCTTCGATAGTTGTATGGAAGATAGGCCATACCGAGTTATTGCTAAGATCAGCCGCAGTGAAGTTGTTGTTGTTCTGAGTATCGTTGATGAAGGAGTAGATGGTACGGCCGTATTCATCTACGAAGAATGAACTTACTGCCTGTCCTTCTGCGCCCGCGCTTGTATAATTTTTTCCGTCGGCACCAACCAGTTGCTCACTGGATATCACCACCGAGTAATTCGCTTTTGCAGTGAACCACACATTACCTTGGCCATCACCACTCGTTTGACCGGCTGCTTCTAGTTTGCCATCACCGGTAGGAGAGTAGTAATATAATGGAAAGCCTTTGTACGTGCTTTGCTTTGTATTATCTGGCCTGGTGATCTCATCGAAATCATCTTCGTCGAGCGATCCATCGAGTGTAGGGTTTTCCACGTAAAATGCAGGCCAGGATTTATCACATGCTCCCGTGCAAGCCGATTGTCCGTTGGCATCGCTCGCAAAGATGTACAGCGTTTGGTTTTTGTTGTCCGTCAACACTGAACTGGATACGTTGATCCCCGTTGGCTTTGCAATTGATGTTGAATCGTTTTTACAATTGGACAGGTACACACTGAGCAGTATAAGACTAAACAGTGTGATGAATTTAAATTGTTTCATGGTTTATTTGTTTGTGTTTAAAGTTTTGACAATACATTAGCGCCAACTGAGCTTCAGTTCTTAAAAAAATTCTATGAGTGATTAATTTTGTTTGTTCTAATCAGCCGGCGGAATCAATCGATCCGGCTTTTCCTTTTTTTGAAATTGATATCGAAGTGTAAATGCCGCACCTGTACTGTACAGTTTTATATTGGCCCATGAGCCAATTCCCGACATCGGAATTTTAAGATAGGGGGACACCCCGATCATTATCCGATTCGAAATACTTCGTTCGTAGCCAACAGCTAGATTTGCGATACTGAATAAGGAGTAGGATGTCTTTTTTGCATTCCAACTTTCCGCTGCACCTGGGTTGGGTGCATCGAAAGTATATTGATACGATTCATTAAACATGATGTAACTTGAGAACGTTGACGCGATGTATAGTTTGCTTTTTTTCTTTGAAAGAAAATAATACTGAAGCCCAATGGGAATTTCTAGTACGCTGCATGACCCTTCGATTTTTGTGGGCACTATGCCGTTCGTCTTTTTATCCCAGTAGCCTGTTTGATTGGGTTTGTATTCGTTGCCATTATCCCAATAGAATTTATTGCTTTTCACCACACCAGCCGAAATGCTAAACTTGTTGTTGATTGCGTAGTATGCTGCAATTCCAAACGCGCCCCCAGGTGTTGTAAATTTATCAAAATCAGTTGTGCTGAAATCCGGAGAAAGTGAAAGCATAACATTCCATCGTGATGGCTTTGGCTTTATTGTCTCCGTTAGGGAATCGCAGAGACTTGCGCCACAATTCACAATGAAGTCTATTTGTTTTTCAGATGAAGAACTGTCACTTGCGATGGTTGGATTGATAGCTTCCATTTCCGAAGATGAATTCATTGCAGCGACTTTGGTTCCGTTGTCCAAAGGTCCAGCATCGTGCGATAACGTTTTATTATTCAAGTCGGCACTTTGAAATAACGTTTCATTTTTCACACTAGCATTTTGCAACGAATTCTGATTTTGCTCACGCGTTGTTGAAGGGCCTGTGCTTTGTGGTGTTATTACTTCTTTTCTTGTTGGGCTAGACAATAGAGAAGAATGGTTTGCAGTTTTCTCAGACTTATTTATTTCTTGGCTATTTAGTTCGTTCTGTTCGGGAGTAGACTTTTCACTTTTTGATAAAGCCTGTGTCGAAGTTTCGGTTGCTGCATTTACATTGTCCTTATCGGTTTTAGTTTTCTTTGTAAGCTTTTCAACCTGAAGACTAGTGTAAAGCAACAGCGAAGTAGAAACTAACAATAGTGCGATCGCAGCAATGAAGGCTGACTTCCAGTAATTGGGCTTTTGTGGTCCGGCCACCAAACCAGCATCCAACTTGGCTTCGAGTTTCTCCCAATCGCTTTCGACAAATTCAATTTTAGGCTTTTGCACAGCCTTACGAAAGAACTGAGAAATATTATCTTTATTCTGTTCGGACATAGTCTGTTTCGAAAAATTCGCCTACAATCTTTTTTAAATGTTCTTTTGCCTTAAACAAATTAGACTTTGACGTACCAGTAGAGATATTAAGCATCCGAGCAATCTCTTCATGAGAGTAACCCTCAATCACATGCAGATTAAATACTGCCCGATAGGAAGGCGGAAGCTTATGCAACATTCCTATTACTTCCTGATATGAAATGCCAGAAAGAATTTTTTCGCCATCGGATTCACTATTGAATTCAGTAATTTCTTCGGTCTCGACCTGGCGCTGTCGTTGATGATACCGGTTGATGGATAAGTTGACCAATATCTTTCTCAACCACGGCCTAAATGGTCTATCAAAATCGAATTTGTCCAACCCACTAAATATCTTCATAAAACCATCATTTAGAATTTCCGCTGCTTCATCTCTGTTGTCGGCATAACGCAAACAGATGCTCATTCCATAACTATAAAATTTTTTATAAAGCGATTTCTGGCTGGCACGATCATGTCGCTGGCATCCGCCCAATAAATGTTTTAAATAAATTTCCTCGGCTTCCAAATGATCTTCTAAAAATCGGCTTTCAATAACAATACAATGATTTGACTAGTACGGTTGCCTGTTAGAGTAAATATTCAGGCAATTAGTAACAAGTGAGAAAAAACAAAATGCAAAATTAGATTAGTGCTTAACCTAAGAAGTAGTAATGGCGTGTCACTTACTGGTATTATGGTGCACTTGATAAGTAATTTAACTAACCCATTTAACGTGAGGTAGCGAACAAACCATCATCGTTTGTTAGAACCTGTGCTGAAAATGATACTTATTGAGAATTATAAGGAAACAGAGTGTTACTCAAACATTTTTGACTTTCTCTTCTGATACTCCTCTTCAGTCAATACACCCTTTTGTTTTAGTTCGAAAAGTTTTTCAAGCTCAGAAGCAAACCCAACCTTATCATTTTGTTGGACTGCTTTGCCACCGCTTATTGCGTATTCACTTTGAGCGGTAGTGATGGCATCGCGAAGTTTATTTGGACTCGCCACGAAACGATAAATAGTAGCTCCTGCCTCAGCACCTGTCTGAATTTCAATATCACCAAAACCAAAAATGGAACCCATAACTGATTGATGGGAGGATACATTATTTATCTTATCAAGTGGGCTCTCCTTAGAATATCTCGAGAATACTCCTTCTTCGTCAATGATGCGAAGATTAGTAACAACCCATAGGTTCGATCTTCTTTCATAAACTTTAAACAGAAAATAGAGTATGAACACAAAATCGATATACCAATACTTTGGCAGGTAGACTAATAGAAGAGCTGCAGGAACAACTGTAACGAGAAACGGAATCGCTAACGTAAGCCAATGAAGTCGCGTTTCTAAAATTATGTGTTCGTTATTTTTGAGTGAGGTTCGCATAAAGAAAACGAATTTATCTACTTTGGTAGATAAAAGCTAAATTTCATTTGAGGATTCTCGATAGGAACTTAAAGACTATCATGCAAAAATTTATAGCGCTCATTTCCTTATTCTTCTTTGCTATTTCGTTTGCGAATGGTCAGAAAGCACCAGCAATAAAAAAACGACAGAAAACTGGTATTGCAGCCATCCCCATGATCAACTACAACCGTACACAGGGAATTGTTGCTGGAGCACTTGTCACTGGTTTCTATAAAATCAATAAGAAGGATACGATCTCCCCATCTTCTAGTACAGGTATTATTGGCATTTATACAGAGCAAAAGAGCTATGTATTCATGACCTATTCACAACTTTTTTTTGCCGAAGACAAGTGGCGCATATTGGCGGCCGCTGGTACGGTCGATGTTAACTTCCAGTTCTTCCTCGACAATCCCAGTTCATCAACTGGTAATTTCTATGACTATTCAACAAAGGCAAATCTTGTCATGCTGCAGGTGCAGCGCAATATATTCAGGCGTATATACTTCGGCCCTACAACCACATTGATGAACTCCACCACTACGTTCGGCTTTCCCGGTGCATCAGGCGAAGATTCTGTGCATCGTGCCGACCTGAATGACATTGGCTTTGTGATTACTAATGATACACGCGATCACGTTCAATATCCCACAAGAGGAATGTTCCTCAACTTTAAAAATCAGTTTTACAGAAATTGGATCGGTAGTGGATATAATTTTGAAAGATATCTTGTTACCTACAATCAGTTCTTTAAGCTCACGAAAGAAACTGAAAAGAAGATCTTAGCTATGCGCGCCAGCTTCAACCTCGCTTCTGGCAATGTGCCTTTTGAAGGACAGACCGTTGTGGGTGGTGATGACATTCGCGGATACTCACAAGGAAAATATCGCAATAATCAAGTTTACACTTTACAAGCAGAATACCGCTGGAATTTTTATAAACGTTGGGGCATGGTAGCTTTTGCTGGTGTTGCAAGTGCTGTTGCAAAAATCTCTGACATTCCTAAGAGTGACATCCTTCCAGGTATAGGTGCAGGTTTTCGTTTCAGAATGCTGCCCGCTGAAAAAATTAATATCGGTGTTGATTATGGTGTAGGTAAAGATGATTACAGTATTACATTTCGAATTGGTGAGTCATTTGGGCGGTGAATTAAATTCGCGGTTATCATAAATTCCTAGTACTCTCTTATTCTGTTGGCTATCTAATCTTTTTAAAATTTGAATTTGAACTCTTATGACTCGGATCATAAGAAGATTTAAGCACGTTCATGATTTTTGAGTTATCAAATCATTATGAATCGGGCATTATCAGGATTAAGTGATAATATCAACTGTAGATATGACGAAAGTCATATGTTACCCATTGGTGTGGGGTTAGGTTTACAACTACAAATAAATGCCAGATGATCAATCCTGACATCCTCAAAAAATACGGAGCAAAAGAAATTCAATTAAAAAAAGATGATGTTGTTTTTCGCGAAGAAGAGGAAGCGCTTAATTACTTTCAAATAGTAAAGGGCTCAATTAAAATGTGCAGTAATAGCCCTGAAGGCAAAGAATTTATTCAAGGTGTTTTCAAGAGTGATGATAGTTTTGGTGAACCTCCGTTGTTTTGCGACTTTCCTTACCCCAGCACAGCGATTGCAATCGAACCGACCATGATCATTAAGGTTTCAAAAGACAATTTTTTTCAGTTACTTAGAGAGAACTTCGAGATCCATTTGCAGCTAGATCGGGTATTGTGTCAGCGCTTGCGATATAAATCAATGGTGCTATCGGAGATCTCATCTTACGATCCTGAACACAGAATTATTAGCCTGCTGAAGTATTTTAAAACTGATGCAGATTCGCAAAAGATAAAAGAAAAGAAAATAACGAGAACAGATTATTCCTACACAGTTCCATTCACACGGCAACAAATTGCTGACATGAGTGGGCTTCGTGTAGAGACTGTTATACGAACTGTAAAGAAGATGGAAACCGATGGCAAGGTTAAAATTATTGGCAGAAAAATTTCATTCTAAAATTTAAAATACAAAAACTATGAAACACCTATTAATACTCGGACTTGCTGTAGCGGCTTACTCATGTGCTCCTGATAAACCTAAAGCAAAAGGAGAAGAATATCCAGATCAGGCTACTGGTAAATCTGCTGTGGAGGAAGTTATTGCAAATCCAACTAAGGGAATTGGCGCTGTTAAGAATGTTACGCTCAAGACTCCATTAGAGCAGGAACGAGTAGGAAGAGGATTAGCTATTTATGAAATGAAATGTGCGGCTTGCCATAAACTGACTGATCAACGTCTTGTGGGGCCAGGATGGAAGGACGTAACCAAGAGAAGAGCACCAGAGTGGATTATGAATATGGCCACCAATGTAGACATCATGCTTGAAAAGGATCCTGAAGCGCAAAAACTATTGGAGCTCTGTTTAGTGAGAATGCCAAATCAAAATATCTCTGTTGGTGATGCACGCGATATACTTGAATATATGCGTCAGAATGACGGAGAAAAATAACCGAATCAAATCTATCAACTCAAAAATCAACGAAATGAAAAAGTTAAATAAAATGATTGCGCTCTTTATTATAGCAGCCGCAGTTGTTGCAGTCAGTAGCTGTAAACCCAAAGGCCCACAAGAAGCGGTTACTGGCAACGCAGCTCAAAAAGTTTACGTGGCTCCGGGACATTACGATGAGTTTTACAACATCGTTTCCGGTGGTTTCAACGGACAGATGGCGATATACGGAATTCCTTCTGGCCGTTTGTTCAGAATAATCCCTGTGTTCTCTCAATTTCCTGAAAACGGTTATGGCTACAGTGAAGAGACTAAACCCATGCTGAATACTTCACACGGGTATGTGCCTTGGGATGATCTTCACCACATTGCTCTTTCTCTTACCAATGGCGAGCATGACGGACGTTGGGCTTTTGCCAATGGCAATAATACACCACGCGTTGCGCGAGTAAGCTTGAAAACATTTAAGACTGAAGAGATACTGGAGTTGCCCAACAGTGGAGGTAATCACTCATCACCATTCATTACTGAAAACAGTGAGTACATTGTTGCAGGAACTCGCTTCAGTGTTCCGGTTGGAGATAATCGCGATGTGCCCATCAGTTCATACAAGCAGAACTTCAAAGGTACAATCAGCTTTATTAAAATTGATCCGACTAGCGGCCACATGAATATTGGCTTTCAATTAAAAACACCAGGTATTGATTTTGATTTGTCGCGCGCAGGCAAAGGTCCTTCACACGATTGGTTCTTTTTCTCTTGCTATAATACTGAGCAAGCCTACACTTTGTTGGAGGTAAATGCATCTCAGAAAGACAAAGACTTCATCATGGCAGTGAATTGGAAAAAGGCTGAGGAGTATATCGCTCAAGGAAAAGGTGTAAAAGTAAAAGCAAAGTATGCACACAATTTGGTGGATGAAAAAACCCATACCTCCTCTTCAGAGATGATGACTGAAGTACTGCAATTGGATCCACTTGTTTTGAAAGATGTTCTTTATTTTATTCCATGCCCTAAGTCTCCGCATGGTTGTGATGTTGATCCTACCG
>DASYTA010000667.1:0-24630 GCA_036002745.1 Cyclobacteriaceae bacterium
TCACGAATGTGCAGTAAGTCTGCCAAACCCAATATTTCGAAGGTGTTTACTACCTTTTCTTTAAGTCCGAATAGCACCATTTGAATTTTCTTTTCACGGAATTCTTCGATGTACGACATAAAGACACCGAGACCAGCCGAAGAGATGTATTCAAGAGCATGACAATCCACTAAAATTCTTTTGAACCCTTCGCCCACGCTCTTGGCGATGGCCAGGTCCAATTCAATGGAAGAACTAGCGTCAATTTCACCGATTACCGCGATGATATCGGCTCCGCTTTCCTGCAACCTTTTAATGTGAACCATATTTTCTTAACGGTTTTTTAACAAATTAAGTTATCCATGAAATTTTACTGTCATTGACGTGTAGTCGTCATTGATATTTTTAGTTCCCGAAAACTCATATAATTTCTTGATGATATGATCTTCGATTTCCTTAGCGGTTGCACCGGCTACTTCATTCAGTGCTTCTGCCAGTCGCTCATTTCCAAATTCTTCACCTTTGCTATCTTTTGCTTCTGTGATTCCGTCTGTGTATAGCACCATTGTATCTCCTGGGGCATAAGTAAATTCATTTGCCTCCACATAGTTGCAGTAATCTTTACTTCTCACCATGCCCAACGCAGCTCCTTTGTCTTTTAGATAAGAGGATTCTCTTGAGCCCGCCCGTAGGTATAATACCGGACAATGACCCGCACGTGAGTATCTTATTTTCTTATCCGCCGAATCAATAATAAAATAAGAAGCAGAGATAAACGATCCTCTCTCTAAACAGTACACTAGCGCCTGGTTAGCGCGCTGCATAAACTCTTTCGGATCTAGGTGTTGTTGCGCCAGACTGTGAAATATTCCTTTCATCTGACTCATGTGAAAAGCCGCCGTTGTTCCTTTACCGGAAACATCGGCAATGATGAGAGCAACAAGATGATCGTTGATACGCAACGTGTCGTAGTAATCACCACCGACTTCATCGGCTGAAGCCGAGAAAGCAGAAATTTCGAAATCTTTATCTTGTTCAAGTTTGGTTGGCAACAAACTTTGCTGAACAGTCTTGGCGATTTTTAACTCTTCTTTGTAACGAGCATTTTGAAATGCTTCTTCCATCAAGCGAAAGTTCTCAATGGAAATTCCCGCTTGATTAGCAAACGTGGATACGATGCGCGTCATCTCTTTATTAAAACCTTCAGGCAATTCTTTCAGCAATGCTAACGTACCGATGTTTTCTTCTTTCACTACGATCGGGAATGCAAGCAGCGAACGGAAGCGTGATCCTTTCATCGAGGCCAAATGCTTCGAAAGGTTTTTCGTTTTTTCTGTTCCTGAATCGAGCACTCCTTTAATATTATTTTTCTCGAGATGCTCACGGATATTTTTTGATTCTTGTTCCGTCATCCGATAAGTGAACATCTTGCGGTCATTGGTAGCGCCCGTAATTTCAAGCCATGCGGCATCAGCAAATACTGTACTCACGGAGCTCTCCAATAAAATATTATAAACACTTTCTTCGTCTTGCTCAGTTTGAATGGATTGACTGATTCGCTGAAAGTTTACAACCTCTTCCAACTTTTGTTCAAACACCGACGAGGTGGGAAGGTTGAACAAAATCACCAGGAAAGAAAAAATTCCGTAAATGATGATGAACGAAGCCAATACAATAATGAAGAGTTGGTTTCGATAATCGAGAAAGGAAGTAGAATCTTTTGCTATGAGTTCGGTCGATCGCTCAACGGTGTAAAAAAAGTAAGCGAGGTAGAAAAAAGTGAGCAGCAATAACAATAAGCTAGTCCACTTTTGTTTGAAGTTCAGATAAGCCACCCATCGCATGTTAGCCGATAGTGCCAACACCAAAACTCCTATGATCAAATTCATGGTTGTGCCTACCGTCTCTGAGAACTTGATCCCAGCACTATCGTAAATAAGCACTCCAAAAAGAATCAATTCAAAAACGCCCCACGTGCGGATGAGCCATTTTGATTTCTGATAAAGAATTAACCTTTTCCATGATGCCCGCGCAGCAATCAAAAAGTTTACCAGCAACGCCAGGTTGATTTGGCAAATGAAATCGCTGAACACCACGTTGGTGGCAAGGCTTGTGTTGCCAAGCATGAAAACGAGCAATCTGAAAATCAAGGAGACAACCGTGGTGATAAGACCCGTAGCAAATACTTTCCAAAGCAGATCCGTGAAGTTGAGCGAGTCGTCAAGTTCAATGCGAAACTTATAATAGTAGAATAAACAAATGATGTAGGCCGCAAGCATCACCCGTGGAAGCCATAGCGGCACATCTGGTTGCAGTCCCTGTAGGTTGCTGAACAAAACGGTGATGTCAGAAAAAAGCAATGTCAGCCAGGCTATGACGGAGCCAAGAAAAGTGAGCCGAACAAGTGCTTTATTTTTGAGCATTAGTTAGTTGAAATCTTCTTTGAACTTAGTTTCTTTAAAACTGAAAAACCTAGAGCAAGTTGAAAAGGATTGTGAAAATGATCAGAAACTTTTTTAAGATAAATGGTTGAATAACATTCGACAGAACCATAAAAACTTTTGCCAAAAGGAAACAGAGCACCAGCGCCGGCTTTTAAACTGATTAAATAATCTTTATATTTTTCGGCAATACCATAAGAACCGAAATGAACGAGTGAATAAGTATTCATATCCGAATAGCTAGCAGACAACGCAAAAGAGTTTGTCAAACCAACATCACAAAAGAAATTAACTGGTTTCACAGCTGGGAAAAAATAGTTAACCGAAATTGGAATTTCGATGTAACTCTGCTTCACATTATAATGTATTTCTTTATTGTTTAAGTAGGCTTCATAATCTACGGTTCGCAAATAGTTCATGTCAAGTCCAGAAGCAAAATTCTTAGTCGCGAAATTCACCTGCACATCCAATTTAAACCTGTCACTCAGCAAATACTTTGACTGAATTCCTGCGCTCCAATTAATTTTCCCTCCCAATAAATATGGTCCACTGTCTGGGGTTAGCAAATAAGAATTCCAAACACCTGCCGCGTTAATTCCCAAAAGAAATTTTGACTGCTGTGCCTGAGCACTCAAAGAGTAAAAAATTAAAAAACTAAAAAGAACTTTTCTCATTTACTTATTTTATCCAATCAAAACCCGTGTAATTCCTCAACACTTCAGGAATTTTAATTCCTTCTTCTGTTTGGTTGTTTTCTAAAATGGAAGCAACGATGCGCGGCAATGCCAACGCACTTCCGTTCAAGGTGTGCAACAACTGTGTTTTTCCTTCTTTGTTTTTGTAGCGGAGCTTTAAACGATTTGCCTGATAGGTTTCAAAATTGCTAACAGAGCTTACTTCCAGCCAGCGTTGTTGCGCAGCAGAAAAAACTTCCATATCGTAAGTCATCGCAGAATTGAAACCCATGTCGCCTCCACAGAGCAAAAGTTTTCGATATGGTAATTCTAATTTTTCCAAAAGTCCTTGCACATGCAAGCACATTTCATCCAGCACTTTGTATGAATCTTCCGGTTTTGTGATTTGTACAACCTCTACTTTATCAAATTGATGAAGGCGATTTAATCCACGCACGTGCGCACCCCAACTTCCAGCCTCTCTTCGAAAGCAAGGTGTGTATCCGGCATTTTTTATCGGAAGGTTTTCTTCTTGCACCATCACATCGCGATACAGATTGGTAATCGGTACCTCAGCAGTTGGGATCAAATAGAGTTCATCTTCGTTCACAAAATACATTTGCCCTTCCTTATCTGGAAGATTGCCCGTGCCATAGCCACTGGCCTCGTTCACTACGATGGGAGGCTGAATTTCGGTGTAGCCCGCTTTCTCAGATTCAGTCAAAAAGAAATTAATGAGAGCACGTTGCAATTTTGCTCCCTTGCCTTTGTAAACGGGAAAACCTGCTCCGGCGATTTTTACTCCCAGATCAAAATCGATAATATCATACTTCTTAATCAACTCCCAATGAGGAAGCGCGCCTGCATATAGTGCGGGAACAGTGCCGTGCTCATAAACATTTTTATTGTCTTCAGCTCCTTTTCCGGCTGGAACATCGGCATGAGGAACGTTTGGAATTTTATATAAAATAGTCTGAAGGCGTTTTTCAAATTCACCTAAACTTTCCTCTCCTTGTTTAATGCGGTCTTTATCGGCCGCTACTTGACTTTTAAGATTCTCAGCCTCATCTTTTTTTCCTGCCTTCATCAACTCGCCAATTTTTTTAGAATCAGCGTTTGATTTTGCTTTTAAGTCGTCCGCTTGCTTTTGAATTTCTCTTCTATTCTTATCGATATCGATAGCTTCATTAACGAGTGATTCCGCATCTTTAAAATTACGCTTCTTCAATCCTTCGATAACGCGGTTTGTTTCTTCTCGCAATACTTGTACCTGTAACATAATTTGATTTGAGCCGTCAAAAATAGCCAATAATTTTATCCCAATTGTTTGTTCGTAATCGATTTTGACCTATTATTGCAGTATCAATCGCGGCCAATCCAGGCCATCAACGATATAAGCCTTTAAATTTTTGTACTCTGATATAAAGTTCTTTCATGTTTCGTGCTGTTTGATGTCTTGATTATTCGCTATAAAAATTATTTCAAAACCAATCTCTCTTTTTAATGTACACTATTGATGATCTCAATTTAAAGCTCTTGTCTGAGCTCAAAGAAATTGCCGAAGGCATGGGCGTAAAAAATGCCAAAAAATTAACTAAAGAAGAACTTGTTTATAAAATCCTTGACCAACAAGCGGTAAGTGGTGAGTCTACGACTAAGGCTGAGCCCTCCGAACGCAAGATGCGTCCGCGCAGGCGCGAAAATGTTGCCCCGCCGGTAGCGGCTGCAGTTTCATCCGCAGCGAAAGAACTTTCCAGTGATGAGATGTTGCAGAGTATAGATCTTGATATAACTCCGAGCATTCCAAGCTTTGATGAATCGACCGAAGCTCCAGTTGTTCAGCAAACTGAGACAACACAGCCTGAGCAGCGCGAGGAAAAACCTTTTCAAAACCAGAACCCCAATCCGAATCCGAACCAAAACCCCAACTTTCAACAGCAGAAACCGAACCCTAACTCTGTTCGGGATTTCGATGGTGTGGTGAGCAACGAGGGCGTTCTTGAAATCATGCAGGATGGATATGGATTTCTTCGCTCATCAGATTATAATTACCTGGCGAGCCCAGATGATATTTACGTATCACCTTCTCAGATAAAATTATTTGGTCTGAAAGTGGGGGACACGGTGAAAGGACAAATTCGCCCACCGAAGGAAGGAGAAAAATATTTTGCGTTGCTAAAAGTTGATAGCATCAACGGAAAGACCACCGAAGAAATTCGCGATCGCGTTGCCTTTGAATACTTGACTCCGCTTTTCCCTGAACAAAAATTAAAATTGAGCACTACGCCCGACAACATGTCGACTCGTATTCTTGATCTTTTTTCTCCAATAGGAAAAGGTCAGCGTGGAATGATTGTGGCGCAACCTAAAACGGGTAAAACTGTTTTATTAAAAAATATTGCTAACGCCATCGCCGAAAACCATCCGGAAGTTTATTTGATTGTATTGTTGATCGATGAACGTCCTGAGGAAGTTACAGACATGGCTCGTAGTGTAAAGGCTGAAGTGATTGCTTCTACCTTCGATGAGCAAGCTGAACGTCACGTGAAAGTTGCGAGCATTGTTTTAGAGAAAGCAAAGCGAATGACGGAGTGCGGTCATGATGTCGTAATTCTTCTTGATTCCATTACGCGTTTAGCTCGTGCGTATAACACTGTTGTTCCTTCATCGGGAAAAATATTATCGGGTGGTGTTGATGCGAATGCATTGCACAAACCAAAGCGCTTCTTCGGAGCTGCCCGCAAAATTGAAAATGGTGGATCGCTTACCATTATCGCCACTGCTCTGATTGACACCGGTTCGAAAATGGACGAAGTGATCTTCGAAGAATTTAAAGGAACGGGTAACATGGAATTGCAATTGGATCGCAAACTTTCCAACCGCAGGGTTTATCCATCCATCGATGTGCCTGCATCCGGAACAAGACGCGAAGATTTGTTAATGAAAGAAGAGGAACTGCAACGTGTTTGGATCCTCCGCAAGTTCATGGCCGATATGAATTCTATTGAAGCGATGGAATTCCTTCAGTCCAAAATGAAAGGAACAAGAAACAACGAAGAGTTTTTGATCTCGATGAACGGGTAAAATAAATTATCAATTCTCGATGAGTAAATTAGCCAATGAGAAATCGTTGGCTAATTTTTTTAATACTAAATTCAACAGGAAATCATGAAATCATTCTTTTATATAACGATCCTTCTCTTTGTTCTTTCTGCCTGCAATGGAAAAAAATCGAAAGAGGCAAAAACAATTTCATATTCAATCAAGAAAATATTTCCACACGACCAGAAAGCTTATATACAGGGGCTGACCGTGGCCGATGGCAAGCTCTTCGAAAGTACTGGTCAAGCAGGTTCATGGATTGCAGAGGTTGATATCGCAACAGGCAATCAGGATAAAAAAGTAATTCTTGATAAAAAATATTTTGGAGAAGGCATTGCCATTTTGAATAACAAAATATACCAGCTCACCTGGAAAAATCATACTGGTTTTATTTACGACTTAAAAAATTTTAATAAGATCGGGGAATTTCGATATAATCATGAGGGCTGGGGAATTACCACTGATAATAAAAATCTTATCGTTAGTGATGGCACCAGTAAAATCAGGTTTCTAGATACGTTGTCTCTTCAATCCGTAAAAGAGATTGTTGTGAAAGAAGGGGATGTGCTGGTTGATCAACTCAATGAATTGGAATTTATTGATGGATTTATTTTTGCCAACCAATATTAAACCAATTACATTTTGAAAATTGACCCTGCCACCGGTCTGGTTATCGGGCGGATGGATTTATCACGATTGGCTGAGAAAATTTATCCACTCAATCCCTTAGCCGATGTTCTTAATGGAATCGCCTACGAAAAAAAGAGCAAGTCATTCTTAGTAACAGGTAAACTCTGGCCAGCCTTGTTTGCTCTTACAATTGAATAATACTTTCCAATTCTGAGAACTGTCTTGACGTCTTTGCTGAAATCGTTGTTTAATTCGGATGCTTCGCGTAGCGTTCGAAAAATTCAATCACGCGGAGCATGTGATCCATCATCCTTCCTGGATTTCCACTTCGAGTAAGTTCGTGTCCCTCTTTCGGATAGCGAATGTATTCAACAGGCTTATTCAAAATTTTCAGACTCTTATACAACATCTCAGATTGAATCACTCCTGTGCGCAAATCCTGATCGCCATGAATAATTAATAACGGCGTGTTGATGTTGCTTACAAAAGAGTAGGGAGAATTTTCATCCAATACTTTTTTAGTTTCATTATCCCACGGATATCCACCAAAATGCTCGGGAATTAATCGCCAAGCGTTTCCTTCGCCCATGAATGTGGTGAGTTCATAAACACCACGCTGCGCATTAGCCGCCTTGAACCGGTTGTCGTGACCGACAATCCACGCCACCATGTAGCCGGCATAACTTCCGCCTTCAACAAATAAATTGTCTTTATCTATCCACAAATTGTTTTTCATTGCATCATCTAGCGAAGAGAGAATGTCGTTCATTGGTGACATTCCCCAATCTTTGAAGTTGGCGCGTTTGAATTTGTCGCCATAACCTCCGCTGCCGCGTGGATTACAATAAACAACACCATAACCCCAACTGTTTTCCAATTGATACTCATGCCACATAGAAAAAATTCCAGGTCCCCACATCGCCATCGGTCCACCGTGGATATTAAGAATTGTTGGATACTTCGTTCCTTCTTTTTTTCCAATAGGTTCCATCACCCAATACTGAACTTTCGTTCCATCGGGCCGGGTGATCCAATATTCTTTTGGAGAAACAATCTGTCTTTCTTTCAGCCAGCCTTCATTTAACTTGGTGAGTTGCACATTGCCTTTATCTTTCAAGTTCAAAACAAAAATCTCCCAAGGGTTTTTTGTTTCCGTTAATGCATAAACAATCTTGTCGCCCAGTACGTCAAAATCATTTACACCACTATCATTTCCTAAAATTTTCGTGATCGCTCCGCCTTTTGTAGGAACACTGTAAATGGGAATGTCTCCATCTGTTTGAGCGGCAAAGAAAATTGTTTTAGAATCACCTGACCACACTAAGTTACCTGCGTCCCTATCCAATGATGAAGTAATTAGTGTTGGCTTCTCACCCGTGCTGCTTGCTGTTGCAATTATGGCTTGAGAATAAAACCGTCCGTTAGTTGTATTAGCAAAAAATCCAATCGAAAGACCATCAGGTGAAAATGTTGGATTGCTGACGCTATATCCATCCCAATGAAGTAATTGTTTCGCTTGCTTAGCGTCAACATCAATCACCCACAAATCCGAGTCGCGTTCTCTGTCGGGATGAACAGTATAAGACTTCGAATCACAAATTATTTTCTTTCCGTCTGCTGACCACTCCGCATTATTAAAATTCTGAAATCCTTTGGTGAGTTGAACTGCTTTATCATCTCCGGTTACTTTAATCAAAAATAAATGCGAAAAATTTTCATCAGGTTGCAAATCCAGTTCTCCCTGAAAGTTTTGACGATTGAGCACACGTGGATTTTTATCGCTGGCATTTTTTGCAAGCCACGCACGTACGTCTGCCAATGATCCATCAGGACTATTCGTCACTTTTTTCTTTTCATCCGCTTTCATGTTTTTGAAGTTTGGCTCATCACCTTGTGTGCGGCCCGGTCTTTCATAAGTCCATGGAGTTTTTTCATCAATCGCGTAAAAAGGAATGCTCGATGTATATAAAATATTCTTTCCATCCGGAGACCAACGTGGGTTGTTCGCACCAAACTCAGCTTTGGTTAGTACATGTGCTTCTCCTCCACCTAATGGCAACAACCAGATCTGCGATTTGTCATTATCCGATCTTGTGAAAGCAATTTGCTTTCCATCAGGGCTCCATTGGGGCTGGCCATCGTTACGATCGCCAAACGTGAGTTGAAGAGGTTCTGATTTATTCGTCAAATCAAGCAGGTATAGTTGACGGGTGTAATAATATTCATTCTCATTTTTTACTGCCTTGCGTATCACCACCGTCACCGCCTTCGTTCCATCCGGTGATATTTGAATGCTCGCTGTAGTGGCTATCTTCATCAAGTCACTCGCTACAATTGGTTTTAAATTTTGCGCATTCGCGAAAAAAGCAACAAAGACGAGAAGGAAAATCTTCACTGTGGATTTTATATTTGACTTTTTCATACTTAACTGTTTGATCCTGTAATATCAAAACTTAGCCAATGATTACCAACCATTTTTACATCGAAGTAAAAAAGGAAATAAGTCAGCCGATTCACTAAGGAATTTTCTAATTTTGGTTCTGATACGATTGGCTAACTAAATTAATCACATGTCGCTACAAAAACGATTCAGTACACAAGACCTCGAACGCATCAAGGCTGCGGTTCATCAAGCCGAAAGCAAAATCTCAGGCGAGATCGTGCCTGTCTTTGTTGAAAAAAGTGGGTTTTACTCTGTTGCCAATTATCGCGCGGCGGTTGTCGCTGGTTCATTGATATTTCTTTTGGTGATTTTTTTCGATCGATATATGCCAGCGCTTGCGATTTATGATCCTTTGCTCATCTTTTTATTGATCGTAATGTTCGGATTGGCCGGTGCTTTGGTTTCCAATTATGTTGATTTTGTCAGACGAATTTTTATTCCTCAACAACATCTCGATCGCGCCACACGCCAACGCGCAGAAACGGCATTCCTTCAGGAAGAAGTTTTCAACACACGCCATCGCACAGGCATAATGATTTTTATTTCTTTCTTTGAGCGTGAAGTGATGGTTATTGCCGATCGTGGCATAAGTAAGGTAGTAGAGCAAAAAGAGTGGGACAAGATGGTGCAAGGCATCATTCAAAATATTCGCATGGGCAAAGTGGTAGATGGAATTGAAGTGGCTATTCTTCGTTGTGGAGAAATTCTTTTAGAGAAGGGTTTCTTGAAAACATCCGATGACGTGAATGAGTTGAAGGATGATCTTAGAATTGAATGATCAATTCTCGATGAATCAATTTTCAATTTTTCTTCCCACACCAATGACTTTTAAGAGAATTACCTACTCGATCTTATTTCTTTTTTTTAGCGCACAGTTATATGCTCAACGCGCAGTGCCCGAGCATGGTGGCGTGTGGGTGCATGACGAAGCGAATGTATTATCTGCTTCAACGAAAGCACAGCTCGAAGCAGTGTTGCAAGCAGAACGTGATTCCACCACTAATCAAATTGCAGTTCTTATTGTTCCTTCACTAGAGGGCGAAGACATTGATGGTTATGGAATTCGTGTGACCGATAAGTGGAAACTCGGCACGAAAGACAATGATAACGGAGTGCTTTTGTTGATTGCTATTCAAGAAAGAAAAGTACGCATTGAAGTGGGCCAAGGTCTTGAAGGAGTTTTGACCGATGCTCTTTCGAGCAGAATCAATCGGAATGAAATTGCTCCGCGTTTTCGTCAGGGAGATTATGATGGCGGAATAAAGGTTGGTGTGATCTCCATCATTCAAGCTATCAAGGGTCAATATGTAAATAATGATCCTCCCTCACGCAAAAAGCGTGGAGGTCGTTCTCCTCTGGGAACCATTATTATAATTATCATCATACTCATTATAGTTTCACGCAGACGCGGTGGTGGTGGAATTGGAGGCTACTGGGCTGCGGGCACCTTGTTGGGTGGTCTTGGTGGTGGCCGAAGTTCTGGCGGAGGTGGAATTGATTTTGGAGGCGGAGGAAGTTTCGGTGGTGGTGGTTCGAGCGATTCGTGGTGAAAAGAATTTAGGATTCAGATTTATAGAATTTTTAGAATGAATACATTTTTACGCTCGAGATTCAGCTTGCAAAATTTAAGATTTATAAGCTTCTGCTTTTTCGTCTTCACATTTACCAATTCATTTTCACAAAAAGCCGTTCCTGAACTTTGGAGTATTCGCGTTCACGATGATGCACATGTGCTCAAGCAAGAGACAGTCGATCAACTCGAAAAAGAATTAAAAATTTATGAAGACACAACCTCCAATCAGGTTGCAATCCTAATTGTTCAATCATTGGAGGGTGAAGTGCTGGAACAATATTCCTTGAAGGTCGCAGAGAAATGGAAGCTTGGAAAAAAAGATAAGGACAATGGTGTGCTCCTGCTGATTGCTGTTGATGATCACAAAATACGCATTGAAATCGGACAAGGATTGGAAGGTGTTCTCACCGATGCACAAAGCAGCCGGATCATTCGAAATGAAATTGCCCCCGAATTTAGAAGAGGAGATTATGATGCAGGAGTAAGAGCTGGCATTAATGGAATTGTTAAAGCAATAGCTGGAGAGTACTCAGCCAGTGATGCGGATGGTTTTGGAGAACTTAGCCTTTGGGCAAAACTTCTCATCATGTTAGGAGCAATTTTGTTCATCAGCATTTTTGCATTCATGGGTCTTATTCTCCATGGTTGTGTAGGTTGGGGAATTTATCTTTTTCTAATGCCATTCTATGCGCTCTTCCCAATGATGGCTTTCAATGAGGCCTATTGGTATATGCCGCTCGGCATCTATGCAGTTCTATTCCCTATTCTTAAAGTGTGGATGGGAAAAAAGGAATGGGTTAAGAAGGTTGGCAAGAATAGCGGTGGTGGATCTTCAGGAAAAGGAAAAGGATTTTGGAGCGGAATGTCTTCCGGAGGAGGCTGGTCATCTGGAGGAGGAAGCAGTTGGTCTTCGAGTGGAAGTAGCTTCTCTGGCGGTGGAGGAAGTTTTGGAGGAGGAGGAAGTAGTGGAGGTTGGTGAAAAATGCAAAAATCTCAATCGTAAATGAATACTAATCTTATTATGACAGCAAGCGCAATTGCAATGGGCTTCGTCGGTATAGGACTTACGTTTTTGCCTGAAGAAGTTGCAACAGTTACTGGCTTGTTAGCTGAAAGCAAGATTATCCTTCAAATCGCAGGAGCGCTCTATTTTGGTTTTGCTATGATCAACTGGATGTCGAAAGCGAACTTGATCGGCGGAATTTATAACAGACCAGTAGCGATAGGAAACGCTGCGCACTTTCTCATTGCAGCTTTAGCACTCTTTAAGTTTTCGCCGAAAAGTACAGTCCTCATTGTTGTTGCAATCGTTTACTCCATTTTCGCAATTGCGTTTGGTTCTATTTTGTTTATTCATCCCGTTAAGGATTCAAAAACTGATTGAAATCCTGTTAGGCAAACTTCTTCTGTCTCCTTATTTTTGGGCTCTCAAATTCAATCCAGCAAATCTAAAATCCAGCTATGAAGCGCGACAAAGTTATCTTCGATCTTATTGAAAAAGAAAAACAACGCCAGGAGCACGGCATCGAACTGATTGCCTCCGAAAATTTCACCTCTCCGCAAGTGATGAAAGCACAAGGCTCTGTGCTCACTAACAAATACGCAGAAGGACTTCCCGGCAAACGCTATTATGGTGGCTGCGAAGTGGTTGACGAAGTGGAGCAACTTGCCATCGACAGAATTAAAGAATTGTTTGGAGCTGAGTGGGCCAACGTACAGCCACATTCAGGTGCGCAAGCCAACGCAGCGGTGATGCTCGCTTGTTTAAAGCCAGGCGATAAAATTTTAGGATTTGATCTTTCACATGGCGGCCACTTAACACATGGTTCGTCTGTGAATTTTTCAGGCAAACTGTATCAACCCTCATTCTATGGAGTAGAGCAAGAAACAGGATTGATTGATTTCGATAAAGTGCGCGAAACAGCACAACGAGAAAAACCAAAAATGATTATATGTGGTGCCTCTGCTTATAGCCGTGATTGGGATTATAAAAAATTGCGCGAAGCTGCTGATAGCGTTGGTGCATTGTTGATGGCGGATGTTTCTCATCCAGCTGGCTTGATTGCACGTGGATTATTGAATGATCCAATGGAGCATTGTCACATCGTAACTACTACAACTCACAAAACACTCCGTGGTCCTCGTGGTGGTTTGATTATGGTCGGCAAAAATTTTGACAACCCATTCGGATTGAAAACTCCAAAAGGAGAATTGAGAAAAATGTCTTCAGTTCTTGACTCAGGGGTTTTCCCAGGAACACAAGGCGGTCCGCTGGAACATGTGATTGCCGCAAAGGCAATTGCATTTGGCGAAGCACTCTCTGATGAATATTTGGATTACGTTGTTCAAGTTGCTAAGAATGCAAAAGCAATGGCGGATGAATTTGTGAAACGTGGCTATAAAATTATCTCCGGCGGCACCGACAACCACTTGATGCTAATCGACCTTCGTTCAAAAAACTTGACAGGAAAAATTGCAGAAGAAGCCTTGATCAAAGCCGATATCACCATCAATAAAAATATGGTGCCGTTTGATACGCAATCACCAATGGTGACATCAGGTATGCGCATTGGGACACCAGCCGTTACTACGCGTGGCTTTAAAGAAAAGGATGTTCATAAAGTTGTTGATTTAATTGACGAGGCTTTGAAAAAGCCAGAAGATGAAAAACACTTAAAGAATGTGAAGAAGAAGGTAAATGCGATGATGAAAAAGTTTCCGCTCTTCAGTTAATCACTTGCACAACGCTATTATTTCCTGCAGCTTGCGAATTGGATTTGTTGAATCGGTGAGTTTTCCTTTGAATTATGTCTGAAGAAAAAGAAATGTCCTTCCTCGATCATCTTGAGGAGTTGCGCTGGCATGTAGTGAAGTCGGTGGCTGCTATTTTTATTTGCTCGATCGTAGGTTTTGTTTTTGTAGAATGGATTTTCGATCACATTCTTTTTGCTCCAAGTCGTATAGATTTCCCAACCTTCCGATGGATGTGTGAGCTCGGAAAAATGGTGGGGGCAGAAGAGCAGCTTTGTGTAAAAACCTTAGATGTAAAAATACAAAGCCGGATAATGACCGGTCAATTCATGATGTCAATTACAGCCTCGTTTGTAATTGGGTTGATCGTGGCTTTCCCCTATGTGTTTTGGCAAATCTGGAGTTTTGTGAAGCCCGGCTTGCACATTAAAGAAAAGCAATCAACACGCGGAGTTGTTTTTGTTGTTTCATTCCTATTTCTTCTTGGCTGCGCATTCGGGTATTTCATTTTGTCACCTATGACAATCTGGTTTCTTTCCACTTACACGGTGAGCGCACAGATTGTAAATCAATTTGACATCACATCCTATGTTGGCACGGTCGTGAGTATGGTGTTGGGCTGCGGTTTGTTATTTCAATTTCCCATCGTGGTTTTCTTCCTCACAAAAGTAGGTGTCCTTACACCTCAATTCATGCGTCAGTTTCGCAAGCATGCCATTGTGGGCATCGTTATCGCGAGTGCGATTATTACACCTTCATCTGATCCATTCACGCTCATGCTCGTAGCGTTGCCACTATACTTCTTGTTCGAAATCAGTATTTTCGTATCAGCAATCGAAGTGAAGCGAATGAAACGGCAAGAAGAAGCCGATTTGTTAGCCGATCAACAAAAAAACTAATGGAAACTATCGCAATTGGTGCAGATCATGCAGGCTTTGAATTAAAAGAGCACTTGAAAAAACTGCTGGAAAAGAAAGGGTATCACGCAAGAGATTTTGGAACGCACAGTGCAGAATCTGCCGACTATGCTGATTTTGCGCATCCAGTTTCAATCGCAGTAGAAAAAAAAGAATTTGATCTTGGTCTATTAGTTTGTGGAAGCGCTAATGGAGTTGCAATGACTGCAAATAAGCACCAAGGAATTCGCGCGGCTATCTGCTGGACTGAAGACCTCGCTGCTCTCGCTCGTCAGCATAACGATGCTAACATTCTTTGCTTACCAGCTCGATTTATCAGTGAACAATTAGCAGAAAAAATCCTTGACAAATTTTTGAATTCATCTTTTGAAGGTGGCCGCCATCAACGCAGGGTGGACAAGATGAGTTGTTAATATCGCTATGAAAATTTCTACGACCGATTTCAATGAATTAATTCGTTCACGCAGATCGGTTTTTACAAAAGATTACACCGGAGAAAAAGTTGACGACAACATCGTGCGTCAAATGCTGGAGAATGCAAATTGGGCCCCAACTCATAAACTTACCGAACCGTGGCGATTCGTTGTCTTCGCTGATAATGGGTTAAAAAAATTGGCAGACTTTCAAAGTGAGTGCTATAAGAAAGTAACTCAAGCCAAAGGAACATTCGATGAGAAAAAATACGAAGGCTTAAAATCGAAACCTCTGGAATGCTCGCACATAATTGCTGTGGGCATGAAGCGTGATGATAAAAAGAGTTTGCCCGAGTGGGAAGAGATGGGCGCCGTGTTTTGTGCTGTTGAAAATATGTACCTCTCAGCAACTGCATATGGCATAGGCTGCTACTTAAGCACAGGCGGTATCACTAATTTTGAAGAAGCAAAATCTTTTTTTGGCCTGGGTGTTGATGATAAATTGTTAGGCTTCATTCATATTGGAATGCCTAAGGGAAATTCCGCGCCTGGTAAGAGAAAACCGATCGAAGAGAAAACACGATGGATAACATAATTACAAAATCGTCTATCGAAGAGGCTCACAAAAGAATCGCGCCCTTCATTCACCGGACTTCCGTGCTTACGAATGACAGTATCGATGAAATTGCCGGATGTCATATCTTTTTCAAATGCGAAAATTTTCAAAAGATTGGTGCCTTCAAAGCGCGTGGAGCAATGAACGCTGCCCTTTCGCTTAATCCGGAATCATTGAAGAAAGGACTGGCTACTCACTCTTCAGGAAATCACGCGCAAGCACTGGCTCGCGCAGCTAAAATTCTTGGCGTTAATTCTTACATCGTTATGCCACGAACTGCACCTAACATAAAAAAGAAAGGTGTCCGTTCATTTGGAGGTCAAATTTTTGAATGCGAACCGACGATAGCATCACGCGAAGCAACGCTTGCTGATGTAGTAAAGAAAACGGGTGCGACAGAAATTCACCCGTACAATAATTACGAGGTGATTACGGGGCAAGCCACTGCTGCGAAGGAATTATTTGAAGAGGCCACTGAATTAGATTTTGTATTAACACCGGTCGGAGGAGGCGGTTTGCTGAGCGGCACCGCTTTAGCCGCTAAATATTTTTCACCTCAAACACAAGTGATAGCAGGTGAACCGGCGGGCTCTGACGATGCATACCGTTCGCTGAAAAGCGGACACATTGAATCACCGCAATCCAATTCAATTGCGGATGGTTTACTTTCCTCATTAGGCGATAAAACATTTCCTTTGATACAGGAGTATGTTAAAGAAATCATTACTGTGACAGATCAGGAAATCATCAAAGCGATGAAATTGATTTGGGAAGAAATGAAAATTATAGTCGAACCTTCGTGTGCCGTCCCATTCGCTGCTGTGCTAAAGAGCAAAGAAAAATTTGCCGGAAAAAATGTTGGCATTATTCTTTCCGGTGGAAACGTGGATCTCGAAAAGACGATGAAATTGTTCGCCTCGATCTAACTTATTTCTCCAAACTTCCAACCATCTTCTCAGGTCTCACCCACTGATCAAACTGCTCTGAAGTAACTAGACCTAATTCCACGGCAGCTTCACGAAGAGTTTTGTTTTCCTTGTGTGCTTTCTTTGCAATCTTCGCTGCATTCTCATAGCCGATGTGCGTATTCAATGATGTTACGAGCATCAATGAATTTTCCATGTGCTGTTTAATGATCGGCAAGTTGGGCTCAATACCCACAGCACACTTGTCATTGAATGAAACACAAGCGTCACCGATCAATCGTGCACTTTGCAAAACATTAGATGCGATCACCGGTTTGAACACATTCAATTCAAAATGACCCATCGATCCACCAACAGAAACAGCTACATCATTGCCAATGACTTGAGCACAAACCATGGTGAGCGCTTCAGGTTGTGTCGGGTTCACTTTGCCTGGCATAATGGAAGAGCCTGGTTCGTTGTCGGGAATAATAATTTCTCCAATACCAGAACGTGGTCCTGAACTTAACATTCTAATATCATTCGCAATCTTCATGAAAGAAACTGCCGCACGTTTCAACGCTCCCGAAAGTTCTACCATCGCATCATGCGCAGCCAATGCTTCAAATTTATTAGGTGCTGTAATAAATGGATAGCCTGTGAGTTCAGCAATTTTCTTTGCAACAAGTACATCGTAACCATTAGGTGTATTTAATCCCGTGCCAACTGCTGTTCCGCCAAGAGCTAATTCGCGTACTGCTTCCAGCGCATTTTTTATTGCACGAATGCTGTTATCAATCTGCTGCACGTAGCCAGAAAATTCCTGACCCAGTGTAAGTGGAGTAGCATCCATAAAATGGGTGCGACCAGTCTTAACGATATTTTTGTAGTCAGAAGATTTCTTAGCGAGCGTATCACGCAGCTTCTTCATTCCCGGCAATGTGATTTCCATTACTTGCTTGTAAGCAGCGATGTGCATTGCAGTGGGAAAAGTATCATTGCTCGATTGTGATTTGTTTACGTCATCGTTAGGGTGCAACACTTTTTTCTCGTCAGTCAATTTACCTCCGCTAAGAACATGGGCGCGATAAGCAATCACCTCGTTAGCATTCATGTTGCTTTGAGTGCCGGAACCGGTTTGCCAAATCACCAAAGGAAACTGATCGTCCAATTTTTTGGCTAGTATTTCGTCACAGACTTTGCCGATCAAATCTTTCTTATCCGCACTAAGAACACCTAATTCACAATTGGCTTGAGCTGCTGCTTTTTTCAAATAGGCAAAGGCATAAATAATTTCGTGCGGCATGCTCGCCTCCGGCCCAATTTTAAAATTGTTTCGAGAGCGTTCTGTTTGTGCGCCCCAATATTTGTCGGCAGGTACTTGCACCTCGCCCATCGTGTCCTTTTCAATGCGATAACTCATGATCAAAATTATTTGTGAACAAAATTATATGAATTCTCTTGACTCTCAACTTGATTTCACAAGTGTTTCAAATCAATTTCTTTATCAACAAACCATCCTGTCAAACTCAATCGCTCTCGAGTAGCCGGTAATACTTCATGTTCGAGCTGGTCGCTGCGAAAGCAAACCAATCTCCCTGCTGTAGGAAAAAAATCCTTCATTTCTGTGGGAAAATAAACACGAAGTTGACCGCCTTCATCTTCTAGCCAATTTTCGTTGAGATAGCAAATCACTGAAAGCTTGCGATGATCATCTTTTTTGAATTGATCAAGGTGTCGTTTATAAAAACTTCCTGTCGGGTAGATGGTCATGTGCAATTCTAAATCTTTCAAGCTTAAGAATAGCGATTGATTAAGAAAGGCCATCAACTGAGATAACCTCTCTAAGTACAAAAGAATTTGTGGTGCAGTATTTGTTTGATCAATCCATTGAATATAATCTCCCCGAATGCTTTCTTTAATTTGTTTTTCTTGCTGTTTGCCAATCCCCGCTTTTTTGAATCGTAACAATCCGTTTTTGAATTCGTCTGTGTTGGTAATGTTTGTTACTTCTTCTTTGGACAAAAAGTCATCGATTACCGAAATTCCATCATTGGCTAACTCATCAGCTATTTTTTCAAATTGCGAAAGTATTTTCTCATGCATGCACAAATGTAAGATCAAGCATTAATTTTGCGACCAAATGAAAATAATTAATAAACCACTATCATTCTTCGTCATTGTCTGTTGCGCAGCATTGTTCGCCTGTGCACCTAAAGAAGAAATTGTATTTAAAGGTGTAAAAAATATATCGGTAGATCTTAGCAACAGTGGCAAACCCGTCCTAAAAGGAGATGTTGATTTCTTCAACCCTAACAAAGTAAAGGTGAAGCTGAAAGAGGTTAATGTTGAGGTGTTTATTGACGGAGTAAAATCTGCCGATGTGAAACATGATTTGGACGTAACCATCGCTGGTAAGTCTGATTTTTCAGTACCAATTGTGGCGGAATTAGTTTTAAAACAAACCAATTTTCTGGATGCGTTAGTTGGCCTACTTGGCGGAAAAAAATATGAAGTAGTTTTCAAAGGTTACATTCGGATAAAGGTGCATGGTTTTCCGGTCAAAATACCAGTAGCTCAAAAGCAGGAATTGAAACTAAATATTTAAGATCTCTCCCAATCTAGCTGGCCAGCCGTTATTTTCGGCTTATGCTTGAGATTCTGCTCATCGGTTTAAATCTTCTTGTTCTAATTGTTCTTTTGCGGGCTCTGGTTAAAACAAGAAAACAAGCGATGCTAATGAAGCTGCAAAGTCAGGAAATTCAAAAGCAGATAAAAGAACTTGAGCAACGAAACGATGATCTTCAAAAACTGAATCAGGAAAAAGTACAGCTTATCAGTTTGGTATCTCACGACCTGAAGGGTCCCTTCAACCGAATTTTTGCTCTTACTCAATTAATGAATTCGAGTTCCGAAAATTTCTCTAAAGAACAGAAAGAATATTTAGGCAAAATTCATCAGATAGCAGTGGATGGATTAGGAATGGTCCGCAACATATTAGACAGTCGTAAACTAGATGATAAAGTTGTCGAGCCTAATCAAGTTGAATTTGATCTTTCAATTTTTGTGTCATCAATCGTTAAGAATTACCAAACCTTAGCCGAAAAAAAGAAAATTGAAATGGTTTTCGAACAAGGAGGACCGATATTAATCAAAGCCGATAAACTTTATCTGGGAAGAGCAATAGAAAACTTGCTTTCGAATGCAGTAAAATTCTCGCCGGAAAACAAAAAGATTTTTGTTTGTCTCGGATCTTCATCACAGTCGATAGAATTTTCTGTAAAAGATGAAGGCCCTGGTATCAGCAATGAAGATCAGCTCAAACTATTTCAACGATTCCAGCAGCTCACAGCTCAACCCACGGGTGGAGAAAGTTCATCGGGCCTTGGCCTCTTCATTGTAAAAACAATAGTTGATAAAATGGGTGGCGAAGTTCTATGCGAAAGTGAAATCGGTCATGGCGCGAAGTTTATTTTGCGCTTGCCGAGTAAAATCCCTTAATCAGAAGTAGTGATCATCATTTCCTGAAATGATGGCTTGTAGAGAATGGATTACATTCTCGTCTTTAATAACATAGTCGCGAACGCCTTTTTGAATAAAGCTCAGTACCATATTGCCGTCATCCAGTGCGCTGAGCATAATCACCTTGTTGTTGTCAGTGATCTTAGATTTTATTTTTTCGTATAATTCAATTCCACTTAGTCCGGGCAATTTGTAATCTACAATTATTATCTCGGGGAGTTTTCCATTGATTGCCTTGAGCGCATCCTCTGCTGAGGCAAAAGGTTTTACTTTGTATCCAGCATTCTCGCTCAAGCCTTTTCGGATGAACTCCGAATAAATTGCATCGTCTTCGACTAAAAAAATATTCATAGGTGGGTCTACAAATATAATCTTTCCATATAAACAGCGCCAATCATTACCCATTTATTCCCATCAAAGAAATTAACTTCAAACTTTAATAATATTTGAGCTACTTTCAGAGATCAATACATCTACCATGAAAAATAAAATAGGCGTTTTATTTCTCCTCGCCCTCTGTTTGCAATGTGAGCCTGAGAAAAAAGATAGTATTCGCTTTTCTATTTCTTTTACTAAAGAAATGGCCGAGCAGGCTCAAGACGGGCGCTTACTTTTGATGCTTGCCAATAACGATAAGAAAGAGCCACGCATGCAAATTAGTGACGGGCTCACCACGCAATTGGTTTTCGGAATAGATGTAGATGGAATGCAACCCGGGCAAGAAATAATTGTTGATGAGACGGCTTTCGGCTTCCCAATTCGCTCCTTAAGTAACATACCCAAAGGAGATTATTATGTACAGGCGCTGATCAATCGCTATGAAACTTTCAATTTAAAAACGGGTCATAAAGTAAAACTTCCTCCAGATCAAGGTGAAGGTCAACATTGGAATACGAAACCAGGTAATTTTTATAGTAAGCCTCAAAAAATTTCTATCAACCCTACGAGTAGTGAAACTTTTAAAGTGGTGTTGGATCAAAAAATTGAACCGGTAAAAGAACCTGCCGATACCAAATATGTGAAACACATAAAAATTCAAAGTCAGAAGCTTACTGAATTTTATGGCAAGCCTATGTTTTTAGGTGCACATGTTTTGTTGCCTGAAGGTTTTGATGAGCACCCTAATGCGCATTATCCAATCATGATTTATCATGGACACTTCCCAGATGATTTCGGAGGCTTCAGCACTGAAGCGCCTGATCCAAAGATGGACACTTCAGATTATATCGACCGCTTCGGAATTTATGGATACAACAAATTTCAAAAACAGGAAGCTTATAATTTTTACAAGCAGTGGATTAGTAAAAATTTTCCTCGGTTTTTGGTTATCGAAATACAACATGCTAACCCCTACTATGATGATTCTTATGCTGTGAACTCTGCCAACCTCGGTCCTTATGGAGACGCCATCATGTATGAGCTCTTGCCAGAGATTGAAAAAAAATTCAGAGGCATCGGGCAAGGATGGGCGAGATTCACTTATGGCGGATCAACAGGTGGGTGGGAAGCATTGGCGGTACAGATGTTTTACCCTGATGAATTCAACGGATGTTTTGCTGCTTGTCCTGACCCAATCGATTTTCGTGCCTATTGTTTAGTGGATATTTACAAAGACAAAAATGCCTATTGGTATGAAAGTGATTTTAAAAAACTTCCTCGACCAGCACACAGAAATTATTTAGGTCAGATTCAAAACACCATGGAAGAAACCAATCACTATGAATTGGCCTTAGGAACTCACTCAAGATCTGGACAACAATGGGACATCTGGGAAGCGGTTTACTCACCTCAAGGTGATGATGGTTATCCGAAAAGAATTTTTAATAAAGAGACTGGTGAGATTGATCGTGAAGTTGCCAACTATTGGAAAGAACATTATGACCTCCGCTATATTCTTGAACGTGATTGGAAAACGCTGGGGCCCAAGTTGGAAGGGAAGATTCATATCTATTGTGGCGACATGGATAACTATTATTTGAATGATGCCGTTTATCTGATGGAAAATTTCTTGAAGAAAACTAACAGTCCGTTTTATAAAGGAGAAGTTGATTATGGCGATCGTGCTGAGCACTGCTGGAATGGCGATCATAATAATCCTAACTACGTTTCAAGACTTCGATATAATACAATGTATTTACCCAAGATATTAAAACGAATCGGTGAAAGTGCCCCAAAAGGAGCTGATCTGAAAAGTTGGCGATACTAGATTAGTCTATCTTTGCGTTAAACTATTTCGTTTAAGCTCAGTCAAACGGTTTTATTTTTTTACGACATTTTTAAATGCCATCCCGATTTCTTTCTCTTCTCTTTTGCTTTGTCATTCATTCTTCTTTTGCTCAGCAAGACGCTTCTCTTAAAATAGAAAAAGAGAAGGACGTGATTGATATCGCGCAAGTGGTCTTTAACAGGCCCGCTTGGATAAAGCGTGACACTGCAACGAAAAAAGCCGGCCATATTTATTTTTCGGGTTCGCCCTCAATCGGTTACTCTTTATCTAGTGGATGGGCTGCTATTGTTGTAGCCAATGCTGCATTTTATACAACAAACGAAAAGAATCAAAAGCTTTCCAATGTTTATACTGATGCACTCTATACTCAGAATCGACAATTTGTTTTTCATATTCAAAGCAATATCTGGACGAAGGGAAATCGCTTTAACATTGTTAACGATTGGCGGTATTATAAATATCCGCAGAAAACCTACGGCCTTGGAGGCAGTACTGATGCTGACAAGTATGCCAATCAAAGCTTCCGATACCTTCGATTGTACCAAGCAATTCTTACGAGCATTCGCCCTAATTTATATGCAGGGGTAGGATATGCATTCGATTATCATTGGGACATACAAGGAACTTCTCAAGACAATGCCGACGGAGATTTGGACGTGATTTCTGATATCAATGCTTACGGAATCTCTGATAAATCAACTTCGTCCGGTCTACTTATAAATTTACTTTTTGACAATCGACTTAATTCAATAAATGCAGGAGGAGGCACTTACGCCAACGTTGTTTATCGTCCAAATTTCACTGCGCTTGGAAGTGATGCGAATTACCAGTCAATGCTGGTTGACCTTCGTCACTATGTTCCTTTTCCAAGAAGATCAGAAAATATTCTAGCCTTCTGGTCATATAACTTTATCACCATGGCTGGTGACCCTCCTTATCTTGATTTGCCAAGTACAGGTTGGGATACCTACGGCAACACAGGCAGAGGTTATATTCAAGGAAGATACAGGAGCAAAAACATGTTATATTTTGAAACAGAGTATCGATTCAAAGTTACTTCTAATGGTCTGTTTGGAGGCGTTGTGTTTGCCAATGCTCAAAGCTTCACCGAGTGGCCGTCTAATACTTTTGAGAAAGTGGCGTTTGCTTCAGGGTTAGGTCTTCGCGTAAAGTTCAATAAATACTCTCGAACTAATATTGCTATTGATTACGGATTTGGACAAAATGGTTCGCAGGGAATTTTCGTAAATCTGGGTGAGGTTTTTTAATTAAATTTAGTTCTCACTAATTCATAAGTTATGAAACGCACATCAACCGCCAATTGGAAAGGAACTGGAAAAGAAGGTAAAGGAACATTGACCTCTGCCAGTACAGTTTTAAACAATACGCAATACTCTTTCAATTCTAGATTCGCTGAAGGATTGGGAACAAATCCAGAGGAGTTGATCGCAGCTGCTCATGCAGGATGCTTTGCCATGAAATTAAGTTTCTCACTCAACGAAGCTGGATTTACTGCAGATGATCTGACAGTTTCATGCACCATTACCTTAGAAAATGGCTCGATCACCGAATCTCATCTAAATCTTAAGGGTAAAGTACCGGGCATCTCAAAGGAAAAATTTGATGCTTGTACTGCTGATGCCAAGGCCAATTGCCCTGTTTCAAAGCTTCTGAATACCAAAATTACCTTAGAAGCCGCCCTGGTTTAAAGGCGTTTTCGCGTCTTTTCATAAGATTTTTCACCGGGTGATGTACCAATTTGGGTGAAAACGAAAAAAATTATTCACTAAAAAATCTTAAGTTGCAATTCGGCTCTTTGCGAACTGGCCATTAAATCGGTCATCAACGCATCTTTTATAGCCGAATAACTTAGGAAAATGAAAGTTTCTGCTGCCCAGCCGTTTCAAATAATCTACTCGCTTTATCAGCACGAGTACTTGGGCTACGTGTTTGAATCTTTTATTGTTCACTTGGATGAGAAGGGCAAACTCACCTATCAACATCAAAGTATATCTTCTAAAAATGCTCGCGAATTCACAAAAGGATTAGACGCGCGCGACTTCGATTTAATCGAATTGATGGACAGCATGGGCCAAGATGCTGTGCTCAAGCATTTTTCAAAAAAAGTAATGAAGCCTGATGAGTTTTTCAGCAAAGTCTATCACAAGCAAAAAGGTGATGAATTGCTGCAGGAACAAATCGAGGCATACATGGAAAAAAGGAGAGCTGCCATTCTTGAAAAATTGAAAGGCAAACTGCTTTTTGAAATGGGCAATGATGGTGAACCCACCTGGCGCAAACTTGAAGTATTGGAGGAGCGCGCTAGTATTCAGTTTCATTTCATGCGGGGCGAAGACACCACTAATTACTATCCTACAATCACGCATAAAGGAAAGAAGGTGGAAATTCCTGACCCTGCGGCTTACTTGATTTGTCG